>CAZZCQ010000124.1:0-4751 GCA_964652285.1 uncultured Tissierella sp. | reverse complement strand
TGTATTGAGAGGTTTTTTTAAAGGTATTAGTATATATCTGTTGATTATAATTTTAATAATGTTCGGGGTTAGAATGATGGGAACAGAAGCTGAACCTATCAGTGAAATGGATGTTACAGAATTAGTGGAACACCTAACTGAGAACAATGTTGAAAGCATTAACATGGAAGGTCGTATTGTTGAAGGTTCATTAAAAGATGAAACAAAATTTACAACTGTACTACCAAATGAATTTAGAGAGGTTTTTTATGAAAAATACCTAGCAGAGTTAGTAGAAAACAAAGAGCTTGTTTATAGCAGTTCTTTGGATCCTGTAATACCATGGTATGTTGATTTAATTCCAACATTATTAGTCTTATTTGTATTTGGTATTTTTTGGTTCGTATTTATGCAACAGTCTCAAGGTGGAGGCGGGGGAAAGGTTATGTCCTTCGGCAAGAGTAAAGCAAAGATGCATCGAGAGGATGGAAGTACATTAATATCATTTGATGATGTTGCAGGATTAAAAGAAGAAAAAGAAGAATTGAAAGAGATAGTGGACTTTTTAAAAAGTCCTAGGAAATTTATAGAAATAGGGGCTAGAATACCGAAGGGAGTATTATTAGTAGGACCTCCTGGAACTGGTAAGACCTACTTAAGTAGAGCTGTAGCAGGTGAGGCAGGAGTACCATTCTTTACTATATCTGGTTCTGATTTTGTTGAGATGTTTGTAGGTGTTGGTGCTAGTAGAGTAAGGGATTTATTTGAGCAAGCTAAAAAGAACTCGCCTTGTATTGTTTTTATAGATGAAATTGATGCAGTAGGGAGAAGAAGAGGCGCTGGAATGGGCGGTGGCCATGATGAAAGAGAGCAAACCCTTAATCAACTGTTAGTTGAAATGGATGGCTTTGGAAAGAATGAAGGTATCATCATAATGGCTGCTACTAATAGGCCTGATATATTGGACCCAGCTTTGCTAAGACCTGGTAGATTTGACAGAACTATACATGTAGGTTTGCCAGATATTAGAGGTAGGGAAGAAATACTTCAAGTTCATAGTAAGAACAAACCTTTAGAAGAAGATGTTGACTTAAAGGTAATCGCCAAGAGAACACCTGGATTTACTCCAGCTGACTTGGAAAACTTGATAAATGAAGCTGCACTATTATCAGCAAGATACAATCTAAAACGCATACCGATGTATATAATTGAGGAGGCATCCATTAAGGTTCAAGCTGGACCTGAAAAGAAGAGTAAGGTTGTAAGTGATAAAGAGAGAAGACTTACTGCATACCATGAAGCAGGGCATGCTTTAGCATCAAGATTGGTACCTGGAATGGATCCTGTACATCTAATTACTATCATACCAAGGGGGGGAGCTGGAGGATTTACAGCATACATTCCTGAAGAGGATGTAAACTATGTGACTAAGAAACAGATGGAAGATAGGTTGGTTACATTGCTTGGGGGTAGGGTAGCTGAGGCATTAGTACTTGAGGATATTAGTACAGGTGCACAGAATGATATAGAAAGAGCAACTAAGATTGCAAGACAGATGATTACTCATTTTGGTATGAATGAGAGGTTAGGTCCTATGACATATGGTTCAGATGAACAAGAGGTTTTCTTAGGTAGGGACTTTGGTAGAGCAAGGAATTATTCTGAGGAAGTAGCTGCTGCCATAGATGAAGAAATGAGAAAATTAATAGACACAGCATATCATAGAGCAAAAACTCTAATCAGTGACAATATAGACATACTTCATAGAATTGCTGAAGCTCTTTTAGAAAAGGAGACAATAGATGCTAGGGAATTTGAAGAAATCTTCCAAGGTAAAAGTTTGACTCCCGAAGAAACTGTGATTATAGATGAAGCAGAAATGATAGAAGAAGATATTAATAAGGATAGTATAACTGAAGAAATAAATGATGAAATGGTCGATACTGATAATAAGGTTGATGATAATGGAGAAGACAATAATATAGAATAATTAAACAAATAAATAGGCGGATTTTTAGCCTATTTATTTGTTTTTTGGGTATTATTATAAACAATAGAATCTAGGGGGAGTAGAGGTGTATAGTGGATATTTAACTGATGTAGTAGGAATAAAGGTGGGTCATAGCGATTCATTTAAAGGACTAACAGGTTGTACTGTAATTATTTGTGAAGAAGGTGCTACAGGTGGTGTTGATGTTAGAGGTTCAGCTCCAGGAACAAGGGAAACAGATGTGTTTAAGGCTGAGAAGATGGTGGACAAGGTACATGCCATAGTTTTGTCTGGGGGATCAGCATTTGGACTTGATGCCGCTTCGGGGGTAATGAAGTACCTAGAGGAGCAGGGTATAGGGTTTGATGTTGTAGTGACTAAGGTGCCTATAGTAGCTTCTGCAGTTATTTTTGATTTGGCAATTGGAGATTATACAATTAGACCTGATTTTAATATGGGATACACTGCAGCCAAGAGTGCAGTTAATACTGAAAATATACAGGGTTCAATCGGTTGTGGTGTAGGAGCGACAGTTGGTAAGATCTTAGGTCCTAAATCTGCAATGAAGTCTGGATTAGGTAGTGCAACAATAAAAGTTGATGAATTAATGGTTTCTGCTATGGTGGTTGTTAACAGTTTTGGGGATGTATATGATTATAAATCTGGGAAACAAATAGCAGGGGTATATGATTATGGTAGAAAACAGATGCTTAATACATTAGATATTATGAAGGGATTATATAATTCTGAAGATTATTCAATGAAGAATACAACCATTGGGGTTATAGCAACTAATGCCATACTTAGTAAAGCAGAAGGGAATAAGATAGCCCAGATGGCACATAATGGTTATGCAAGATCGATAAATCCTATTCATACCATGTTTGATGGAGATACTATATTCACTATGGCAACAAATAAAGTAGCTGCTGATATAAGTCTAGTAGGGACTATTGCAGCTGAAGCAATGTCTAGAGCGATAACAAATGCCATTGTGCATTCGAAGGGTTACGATGGATTAATAGGCTATCAAGATATAATGAATAAAATGTCTTGACTATTATATATAAGTTTATTTATAATGGTCTTGTAGCAATGCTGACATCTATATTTAGAGTTGGACAAAAATTGGAATATTAAATTAAAATGACTGGCACCCTTTTGGGGCTAGAGCGGAGGGATATCATGAAAAAAGAAAAGGTATTGAATGTAAGAAGTATGGCTATTATTGGAATATTGGGAGCTATATCTGTTGTTTTAGGATTAACCCCATTAGGGTTTATCCCTGTAGGACCGACAAGAGCAACAACTATGCATATACCGGTTATTATAGGAGCAATATTAGAAGGACCAATAGTAGGAGCGATAGTAGGACTAATCTTTGGTATATTTAGCATATTTCAAGCTATCACAAATCCTACACCAGTATCATTAGTTTTCTTAAACCCAATTGTATCTGTACTGCCTAGGGTTTTGATAGGTATAACCTCATATTATGCTTATACTGGTGTAAAAAGGTTGGGAAACAAGAATGCTTTTACCGTTTTGAATATAATTTGGATAGCTATTATAGCTTATCTATCCTATGGAGTATATTCCACCATTAAGTCTTCTGGTAGCCTTTTAATGATATCAATGAATATACTATTGATAATTATGGTGTTTATAATGATGTATTATACTTCTAAGAATCAAAATAATAAATCTTTAGATGTGATAATAGCTACAATTGTAGGGACCTTGACAAATACTGTTGGAGTTCTTTCTTTTATTTATTTTTTACACGCAGAGACTTTTGTAGCTGGTTTGGGTTTGGATATTAGCGTAGCTAGAAATGTAATATTTGGTTTGGCTCTTACAAATGGTATTCCCGAAACAATAATCGCTATCATCATAGTAACTAGTGTTGTCAGTGCCTTAAAATATAGAGAGAGAGAATAGAGGGTGAAGAGTTGTTATTAGTAATAGATGTTGGGAATACCAATATTGTATTTGGTATTTATGACGATAAAACACTACTGAATAATTGGAGAATAGCATCAGAAAAGCATAGAACTTCCGATGAATATGGGCTTTTATTTGAACAGATATTTAGATATAATTCATTAGAACCAAATGATATAGATAGTATAATAATCTCATCTGTTGTACCTCCATTGATGCATACATTATATAATATGTGCATTAAATATTTTGACATTAAACCTATTGTCGTTGGGCCAGGGGTTAAAACTGGCATGGATATTAAATATGATAATCCTAGAGAAGTTGGCGCAGATAGGATAGTTAATGGGGTAGGTGGGTATGAGAAATACGGGGGGCCATTGATAATAGTTGATTTTGGAACAGCTATAACCTTAGATGCTATATCAGAAGAAGGAGACTATTTAGGAGGAGTAATCGCTCCAGGAATAGGAATATCATCTGAGGCTTTATTCTTAAAAACTTCTAAACTCCCAAAAGTTGAAATAATAAAACCAGATAGAATAATAGGTAAAAATACTGTAAATAGTATTCAATCTGGCTTAGTATATGGTTATGTAGGACTAACTGATTATTTAATAGAAAGCATTATAAAAGAAATGAAAGCAGAAGTGAGATCTGTAAAGGTAATTGGAACTGGCGGACTTGCCAGATTGATAGGAAGTGAAAGCAAATATATATCTAGTATCGATAATTTGCTAACCTTAGAAGGGTTAAGGATTATACATGAAAGAAACAGGTAAGTAGCAAAAGCTACTTACCTGTTTATGAATTCCATAGAGAAATAGGGGTATAATAT
>CAZZCQ010000123.1:0-4758 GCA_964652285.1 uncultured Tissierella sp. | reverse complement strand
TTCATTTCCTTGGATATGTAAATGATTCCTATTCATTTTTTAATGCAATAGATATAAATGTATTGACATCTATAAGTGAGAGTTTTCCCTATGTAATCTTAGAAGGAGCAAGGATGAAAAAGACCATAATATCAACTAAAGTTGGTGGAGTGAGTATGCTTGTCAAGGACGAGTACAATGGATACACAATAGATGTAGGGGATATTGAGGACTTGGCAGGAAAAATCAACAATCTATTAGACAATAAGGATAATATTAAGACAATGGGTGAAAATTTATATAAGGATGTTAGAGACAAGTTTTCATCAGAACCAATGGCTAAAAGGCATCTTGAAATATATGAAGAAATACTAAAGAGTGTGGAGGCATAAGAATGAAAATAATAAATGAAAAAGGTAAATTGTTTGGACTAATTAATATTATTGACTTGGTGGTAGTTTTGATTCTAGGCTTATTAATAGTTGGTGGAGTTAAGAGGATGCAAACCAAACCAATAATAGCAAGTGAAAGCTCAAAAGCTCTTATAACATTTGAAATCATTGATGTTAGGATGCCCACTGTAGAGGGCATTGTAGAGGGAGATCCATTGTGGCATTATGATAAGGGAGAATATTTAGGAATTATTGCTGAGAAGGAAGTCCTACCATATACTGAACCATTGGAGAGTAATGGAGAATGGGTTAATGCAGAAGTACCTGATAAATATAGTGTCATTTTTAAGGTAGAGGCAGATGTTAGCAATAATCAGGATGTAATAGTTGCAGGTGGAGAACAAACAAGAATTGGGATTGAATATAGATTAAAGAACAAAAAAATTGCAATCATGGCTACTGTACTTGGAGTAGAAGTGCTTGAATAGGTTAGGGGTGATATCATGTATAATAGCTTCATAGTAAGAATATTTGTTGGAGCTGGTAATGCATTTTCTCTAGCTTATAATGGTAGTATTCTAAGACGGATAGTAGGTATTATTAATAGTAGCATATCTTATCTAGCTAAGGATTCGATAGCTGTAGGTATATTCACAAAGAACTTTTCTCTTATTGAAGATAGCTACTTCTATGGATTATTCTCAAAAATATTGAAATTTTTTTCAAAAACATTTGTAAGACTCAACAATTTGTTTAATAGAATTGGAGAAGAGAGTATCGCTTGTAGTAGCATTAGAAAACTATTTAGTACAGAATTAGCTTTGATAAGAACATTATCTACTTTTGTATTTTTCTTTGCTGTGGGAATTATATTAATTAATTTAGATAGTGGATTGTATTGGGGCAGAACCTACATAGTGTCCATTATTCTAATACTAGGATCCTTAACAGCTTTTAATAGAGGTGAAAACTTTAAGATTTCATTAGAGAATTCATCTGTTTATGGATTTATAAAGAATCTATTTATCATTGATGAAGGAGGAGATCAATGGTGGTAGAAAATTTAAAACGCAAAGAATTAGCTATTCCACTAATCAGTGGGATTATATTTGCAATATTATATAATGAACTATCTTTTGAATATTTCACTGCAGCATTTATAGGAGTCATTGGTCTTGTATTGATTTTATATGATATCAAGATAGGGCTTATGGCAGGAGTTTTTATCTTACCATTTATGCCAGATATGCTTAATCTACTGTATATGTATTTTCTACTAGCAGTATTTGTATTTCATGCAGTTGTAAAGAAAGCAAATCCATTGACTAAGACAAAGGTAGACATGCCAATAGTATTATTTTTGGTGATTATAACTATATCTACCATAACATCAATAAGTCCAGCAGATAGTCTTAGGGATTTAGCATTACATATTGGTGGATTGAGTTTTTTAATTGTAATGATAAATTCTGTCAACAATAAGCAGGATTTCAACATTATTGTTACAGTATTGGTCTTTTCTGCCACATTAGTTGCACTTTATGGTTTGTTACAATATGTTGTTGGCGTTGATGTGGATAAGGCTTGGTTGGATTTGGAGAACAATCCAGGCATTAGAACCAGAGTGTATTCAGTGTTCAACAATCCTAATATCCTAGCTGAATATTTGGTAATGATAATACCACTATCTGTCTCCATATTTTGGTATAGTAAGAAGCTTAGCAAAAAAATCATATTTTTGGGAACAACATTGATAATGGTGTTGGCTTTGGTTTTGACATCATCACGCGGTGGTTGGATAGGATTTGCCTTTTCTGCTTTAGTATTTATTCTATTGATAGAAAAAAGAATGTTATTAACATTGATTCCTATAAGCTTAGGTGGACTATTCCTATTACCTGACTCTATAATTAATCGAATCATGAGTATAGGGAATTTAGCTGATTCATCCAACGCATATAGAATTACAATGTGGGAGATTACCCTTGATATAATAAGAGATAATTGGATGGCTGGAGTAGGTTTTGGGCATTTACCTTTCAAGCAAACTTTTGAAACTTATATCAGAACAATGCCTACATTTCATGCTCATAACACCTATTTGGAAACAGCTGCAGAAATGGGGATTCCAGGACTTGTAGCCTTTATATTGTTTTTATTTGTATTGTTTAAATATGGAATAAAAGAGCTTATCAAACAAGATGATAAATATATAAGAGTTATGGGTGCTGGTATTCTATCAGGCTTAGCAGGGGTCTTGTTTCATGGCCTTGTTGAGAACATCCTTTATTTACCTAGAATTATCTTTACATTCTGGATAATGGTATCATTAGTTTTAACTTTGATTAGAATTAGAAATAAGCAAAATGAGATTGCATAAAAGAGGAGAATCATTATGATGTCAACTAAATCAATTCTTATGTCTGGATATTATGGATTCGATAATAGCGGAGATGATGCCATTTTAAAATCTATAATAAAGGATATTAGAAGACTAGACAACAAATTGAATATAGTTGTTCTATCAAATAATCCAGAAAAAACTAGTGATATGTATAATGTAGAAGCTGTAAATAGATTTAAAATCGGTGAAGTATTAAAGGCAATAAAAAACACATCACTTTTTTTAAGTGGTGGTGGTAGTCTATTGCAAGATGTAACTAGTACAAGGTCTTTATTGTATTATCTTACTGTAATGACAATAGCAAAGATCTATAAGAAACCAGTTATGGTTTATGCAAATGGGATAGGTCCGATTAATCGAAAATTTAATAGAGTCTTATCTAAATTGGTTTTGGATAAGGTGGAATTAATTACTTTGAGAGATGAGGATTCAAAAGTTTATCTATCTCAAATGGGAGTAAAGAATAAGAATATAATCGTCACTGCTGATCCAGTTTTTACATTAGAAGCATCAGATACAGTACATATTGATAAAATTCTTGCTAAAGAAGGGATTCCAAACAACAAAGGATTGATAGGGTTATCTATTAGAAAGTGGAAAACTGGGGAGAACCTAGTGAAAGTAATTTCAAATACCATAGATTACATAACAGATAAATATGAGGTGAATGTAATATTGATACCTATGCATTATCCTGAGGACTTATCAATAAGTCTAGAGGTGTTAGAAAATATCAAATCAAGTAACTGTTATTTATTAAGGGATAAATATACGGTAGAGGAGATTATGGGTGTAATCCAAAGACTAGATTTGATAATCGCCATGAGGCTCCATTCATTGATATATGCAGCTGGACAAGAAGTACCAATGGTAGGGCTAGTATATGATCCAAAGGTTGAAGGGCTCTTAAAATCATTAGATATGCCATATATGTGTCATGTGGATAGTTTGGATTATGAAGAATTGCTCAGTATAATTGATAATGTTTGGAACAATAAAGAGAAATTAAGGAAATTACTTAAATCACAGGATTTAGAGTTAAAGAAGAAAGCATTATCCAATGTTGCTATGGCTTTAGAATTGTTAGAAGTAGGTGAATAGATGGAGAAGATAAGTATATTTGGAGTAAAGATTCATAATACAACTCTTAAGGACACAGTTGAGTTACTAAAAGAATATCTTAAAGGAGATAGTGCAAAGAAAATCTATACTCCAAATACAGAGATAGTAATGGCTGCCAAAGATGATGAGGACTTAAGGAGTTTGTTGAATAGAGGAGATCTAATCATCCCAGATGGCATAGGCCTAATCTATGGCTCAAAGATTCAAGGGAAACCTTTAAAAGAAAGGGTTACAGGATTTGATACCTCCATGGAATTATTGAAAATAGCAGATGAGAATAGCTATAGTCTTTATTTGTTAGGTGGCAAAGACGGAATTGCATGTGAAGCAGCAAAGAATATTGGAGAAAAATATCCTAATATAGAAATCACTGGTTTTCATCATGGCTATTTTAGTGGTAGCCATATGGGGATTAAAGACTCAGAAGAGGAAGTTAAGATAATTGAAGATATCAATCAAAAAGAACCCCATATTATCTTTGTAGGACTAGGATTTCCGAAACAGGAGATTTGGATAGATAATAATTATCATAGACTAAATACTAAAGTAATCATTGGAAATGGTGGAGTCATGGACATACTTTCAGGCAATGCTAAAAGAGCTCCAGAAATATATCAAAAGCTTGGTCTTGAATGGTTATATAGATTGATGCAAGAGCCTTCTAGAATTAAGAGACAATTAGTGCTACCAAAGTTTATCTTGATGATGGTATTTAATAGAGGTGCAGTAAAAGAGTGGACAGAGGCCCAGGATGATAAATAGTGACTTGTCAGTGGTCAAGGACAAGCTTGTTCCTACAAATAGCGAGGTGAGTTCTATTAAAAGAAATTTAGGCTGCATAGGGGTAGTTTTAATAATTTG
>CAZZCQ010000122.1:0-4775 GCA_964652285.1 uncultured Tissierella sp. | reverse complement strand
TAAATCTATCAAATAGCTCTCTTCGTCTTGGTGATGAAGTTGCAAGTATCAATTTATTCATCTCATCCTACCTTCTTAATATAGCATTGAAATTGACTCTTAGATTCTTTATGATAAAAGAAGATGCTAAACCTACAAAATATCCAGTAAATAGACTAATTACCATTAAAAATGGTAAATATGTATATATTTTTAAATTATTCATAATTATAGCAGCAACCGATACTTGTGCAAAATTATGCGATAGAGCACCTAGTATACTAACACCAATTATTGAAAAAAAATGTGAAAAGTATCTATATCCTAAGTACATTATCATGCAAGATAATATAGCTCCTGAAAAACTATAGATAAAACTTGATACGCTTCCTGTGACCAATACAAGAACCATACTCTTTAGTATAGAAACACTAATACCTTCAGAAAATCCAAAAACTACTAAAGTAACCAACACAACCATATTTGATAAACCAAGCTTTGCTCCAGGAAATGCGATAGGTAATGGAATTGCAGATTCTAATACACTTAATGCTAAACCCACTGCTACTAGCATTGATAAGAATATCGTTTTATTTAATTTTCTCATATGTACCTCATCCTAGTAATTTATCATGTCTATTCCATCCACAGTATCTACCCCTTTGATTTCTATTACCATTCTATTAGGTAAACAAATTATGGTTTCACCAATGCGAGATATAGAACCTTGTTTTACATCATATTTATCAGGACAATCAGCCTCTATAACTCTGACTTCATTATCTCCAAACTCAATCAGATTATAACCATATTCAGTTTCTAAGGGGATGGTTTTTCCTATTATCTTATTGTCAAATATTATTTTTTCTACTTCCTTACCATTGACCTGTATACTTACATATTTATCTTGATTGGATAGACCTTGTTTTCTTATATATCCCATAGAAGCTAATGACAATACAAGGACAAAGACTATTAATAATTTATCACCTTTTGTCATTACAACCACCTTCTAAATTCACTTTACTGTTCAATCTTGCACTAAAATCGTAAGTCTAACATTTGTAATTTCTACTCTTTATAGTTTACCATTTATGCATTTCGAATACAAGTTTCAAATATATGAAAATAGGGCCCAATTGGGCCCTATTCTAACTAGCTCTCTCTTCACTTTTTTCATTGCTAGTCCATATGCATTTTGTTGGGCATTTTTCCTCACATATACCACAATTTGTGCATTTATCATATATAATCTTTGCAAGATTATTTTCGAATGTAAACGCATCTTCTGGACAATTTTTGACACAGATTCTACATGCAATACAACCTATATCACAATATCCTCTAACTTCTTTTCCTTTATCCTCACTCATACATTTTACTATATATTCATTATCATAAGGCACAAGCTCAATTATATTCTTAGGACATATGTCAATACACTTCAAACATGCAGTACATTTATCCTTATCTATAACAGCTACACCATCAATCATCCTGATTGCATCATATTCACACACATCATAACAAGTGCCACAGCCTAAGCAACCATACGGGCATGCTTTGCATCCATCCGCAACAGCTGTCTCATATCTACAATCTTGAACGCCTTCATATATAGCTTTATCCTTTGATTTTGATTTGCTCCCTTGGCATAACACAACTGCTACATTCCTGTCAACTCCTTGCGAGTCAACTCCCATGATTTGAGCAACATTATCTGCTGTTGCTTGCCCACCAATTGGACAAGCATTAACTGGTGCTCTTCCTTCAACTATAGCATTTGCCAATCCAGCACAACCTGGAAAACCACATGCTCCGCAGTTTGCACCTGGTAATGCATCTAAAACTTCAGTTACTTTAGGATCCTCTTCAATTTTAAATACAACTGAAGCAAAGGATAATAGGACACCAAATAGCAATCCAAATCCACCTAATACTGTTACTGGATATAAAATATTTTCCATTTAAGTACCTCCTAAACTATTCCACTAAAACCTGAAAAGGCTATGGACATTAATCCCGCTGCTACTAATGCTATTGGCACACCTTGTAAAGCCTTTGGAACATCAGCTACCTCTAACTTTTCCCTAACACCAGATAAAAGTATTAGTGCTAGAAAGAAACCTAGTGAAGCACCAATACCACTAGCTATTGATTCTACAAAAGTATATTTTTCTTGAATATTTATAATTGTAACGCCTAAAACTATACAGTTTGTAGTTATAAGGGGTAAATAAACTCCCATTGCACTATATAGACTAGGGCTAATTTTCCTTATTACCAATTCAGTAAATTGAACTAAAGAAGCTATAACCAATATAAATATTAAGGTTTGTAAGTAAGCAATCCCAAATCGATCTAAGATTGAATATTGTATAAAATATGTTATGGCAGATGCCATGGTAACTACGAAAGTAACAGCTAACCCCATACCAACAGATGTTTCCATTTTTGTAGATACTCCTAGAAAAGGACATACCCCTAAAAATCGTGCAAACACATAGTTATTAACAAATATGGTAGCTATTAGTATTGTTAATATATTCATTTAGTCTCCTCCTCTACTTTCTCTCAATTTGTTGCTTTTCTCTTTTTCAGTGCAGTATTGAATACAGCTATAAATATGCCTAAAAGGATAAATGATCCAGCTGGAGATAGAAATACTCCTATAGATGGGTATCCTTCCCCAAAAATATTTATCGCAAAACCTGTTCCAGCAAACAAAGTTCCATTACCAAACAATTCCCTAACTGCTCCTAATATTGTAACCACTGCTGTATAACCTAATCCCATACCTAACCCATCTACTGCTGATGCGACAATATTATTTTTAGAGGCAAAAGACTCAGCTCTTGCTAAAATAATACAGTTTACAACTATCAATGGCAAGAAAATACCTAATGCTTTATAAATTGGTTGCATATATGCATTTAGGAACATTTCAACAAGTGTTACAAATGTTGCTATAACAACAATATAGGCAGGGATGCGTATTGTATCTGGAATTACTTTTCTTAACAATGAAATTACAATATTTGAACCCAGTAATACAAATGTTACAGCTAATCCCATTGATAGCCCATTTATTGTAGTAGTAGTTACAGCTAATACTGAACATAAACCCACCAACTGTACTAATACAGGATTGTCTTTGAATATACCATCTTTAAATATCTTAAATAGTTTCAATGCTTCCACCTCCATTTATTGTGAAATCAAAGTATTAAATGCTTCTATCGCACCATTAACTCCATATAAAACACCATCTGTGGAAACAGTAGCACCTGTAACCATCATTATTTCGTTTTCTGCTGAAGGTGCACCTACTGCAACCAATTTTTCATTTGCAGTCTTCCCTATGAATGTATCTGTAAAACCAGGTTCTTCTATCTGTGTGCCTAGTCCTGGAGTCTCACTGTTAGCACCAACTCTGATGCCACTTAATTTCCCGTCTATATCTATACCAGTCATTACTGGTATTTCCCCACCATAGCCACCCGAAATTGTGTTAAATATATATCCCAATACTTGATCACCAGCTTTAGCTTCAAATATTTCTTTTACAAATCTGTTGGACTCCATGATTCCATCTAAGACACTTTGGTCTACAGGTGCAAATTCAGCAGCATCAACAAATAATTCGCCAAATACTCTTGCCCGTTTTTCCTCTTCAGTCTCCTCTATAACTTCTACATCTGAGAAGTATCTTAGATATGCATCATTTGCATCATTTACACCTGTAAGCACTCCACTCACAGAAATTGTAGCACCTGAAATCATCATTACTTCATTTTCTGCTGAAGGTGATCCAACTGCAACTAATTTTTCACTTGCTGTCTTCCCTATGAATGTATCAGTGAAAGTTGGTTCTTCTATCTGTGTACCTAAACCTGGAGTTTCAGCATTATCTCCAACTCTGATTCCTGTTAATTTTCCTTCTATATCTATACCAGTCATTACAGGTAAATCCCCACCATAACCAGCTGTAACTGTATTAAATATATATCCTACTACTTGACCACCAGCTTTGGCTTCAAACACTTCTTTAACAAATTGATTTGAATCCATTATTTCACCTAGTACACCTTGCTCTACAGGTGTAAATCCATCAGCATCAGCAAATAATTCGCTGAACAGCCTAGCTTGTTTTTCTTCTGCTGTCTCTTCTACAATTTCTACATCTGTGAAATATGTTAAATAAGCATTATTTGCATCATTAACACCTGCAAGCACCGCATAGGATGATATAGTTGCACCAGAAATCAACATTACTTCATTTTCTGCTGAAGGTGAACCAACTGCTACCAATTGTTCAGTTGTAGTCTTTCCTATATATGAATCAGTAAAAGATGAATCTTCAATTCTATCCCCAATATCTGGGGTCTCACCATGGCTTCCAATACTAATACCAGCTATTGTGTTATCTAGACTAATACCAACAATAGTATTGACTTGCCCAGCATAGCCACCAGCTGCCACTTGGAAAACATAACCTATAATTTCATCATCTGATTTTGCTTCTAAAACTCCATTGACTGTTGCATTTGTGGATTGTATTTCAACTAATTTTTCTGCATCAATTTCTACGAAATTATCAGCATCAGGAAACATTTCAAGAAATGCTCCAAAGGCTTCTTCTCTTTCTCTTTCTGCTATAATTGGAGCGGTTTTCCCATTAGTGAAAGCCAATACTCCAGCAGCAACTGCTGTTATTAAGAATAATGTAAGGCCTAATTTTATAGTATCTTTCATTTATTTTACCTCCCCAAACACTTTTGGTTTTGTAAACCTTT
>CAZZCQ010000121.1:0-4811 GCA_964652285.1 uncultured Tissierella sp. | reverse complement strand
TCTCGCTCTTTTTGCTTTATCTTAAATTTTTCTTTAATAGTTGGTAATAACAATTCTATATCTTTACGATTCTTAAATCTTAAAAAGGATTCAAAAGCATCTGGAAACACAAAATTTTTCTTCTTATCCTTGAATTGAATTGTTAAGTAGCCATCTTTATTAGAGATGATCTTTCCAGTGCCAAAGACTTCATGTATTATTACCTTATTGCGTAAATCCATTGTAAATCCCTCCTACATATATTATATCACAAGTCAACTTTTTCTCCTAAAAGTTGATTTTTGTAGGAGGGATAATCCTTTTAAAAAGTATGAATAAATAGTCCACTCATGAGCTTAGGTTCAAACCAAGTGGATTTTGGTGGCATGATTTTGCCTTCATCGCTTACCAATGTAATGTCTTCAATCTGTGTTGGGTAGAGAAGGAAAGCTACTTTCATATCTGTATTTAATCTTTCTAAGATAATATTAATCATAGATCCTCCACCAAAATATTCAACTCTAGTATCTGTTCTAGGATCCTCTATACCATGTAAAGGTGTTAGAATATTGTCCTTTAGTATTGACACATCAAGGGAATCAACTACATTTCCTTCATCGATTATTCCCTCTTTAGGAGTTAAACTATAATACTTATCGTTCAGTATCATGGTAAATACATGTTCTTTCTTTGGTTGCTCAAGACTTGCACATAATTTAACATCAAATTTTTCACTAATCTTGTTTAGGTATTCCTCTTCATCATAAATATTTAAATCCCTGACTACTCTATTATAAGGCATTATACATAGTTCATCTCCTGGGAAAACAACAGACATAAAATAATTGAATTCCTCATCTCCTGTATATTCTGGATTCTCTTGCCTAATCTTTTTCCCAACTTTGTAGGAAGATGCTGTCCTATGATGCCCATCTGCTATATATAGATTGTCAAGTGATTCAAATAAATTTTGTAAATACCTAATCCTATCTTCATCATCAACAATCCAAAGCATTTGCTGAACACCATCCTGGGATTTAAAGTCATAAATGGATTTGTGTTCTTTTGTCCATTCCTCAATAAACTTCTTAATAGCTTGATTCATTTTATAAAATAAGAATACTGGCTCTGTTTGCGCTTGCGAATAATAAAAATGGTTTATTCTGTCCTCTTCCTTATCAAGCTTAGTTAGCTCATGTTTTTTAATTCTGTCTTCGCCATAATCATCTATGGATATGCATCCCACTATTCCGTTTTGTTCCCTACCTTTCATGATCTGTCTATAGATATAGAATACCTTCTTATCCTCTTCAATTAGATATCCCTTATCAATAAAGTCCTTAAGATTTTCTTTTGCCTTTAAATAAACCTCTCTTGAATAGGGATTAGTATTAGCTGGCATATCTATTTCTGATCTTATGACATGGACAAAGGAATGGGGATTATCCTTTCCTATATCCATGGCTTCATTATAATCTAAAACATCATAAGGCTTACAAGCAATTCTATCTTCAAGTCCTTTTGCAGGTCTATATCCTTTAAATGGCTTAATTGTAATCATCTTTACCTCCTAAATTGCTATTAAATATTCATTTTATATCTTCATTTTAATTTCTTCAAGCTCAAAATTTCAAGATGTCATCTATATTATTTAACAGTTTCTTAATATCATCAATTTGGGTATCAGCCATATGACCTATTCTAAAGGTTTTATCCTTTAAAGCTCCATACCCATTGGATATCATCATTCCTCTTTCCTTGAGTTCATTGTTCAATTCACCAAAATTGATATTTCTTGTATTTGCAACTGCAGTTACCGTATTAGACAGATACTTCTCATCCCCAAACACTTGAAATCTATCCCTAGCCCAATTCCTAACAACTTCTGCCATGTCTATATGTCTTTGAAATCTATTTTCAAGCCCTTCCACATTCAATATGTAATCTAACTGATAATCCAAGGCAAACATATGAGGAATAGAAGGGGTTGTAGGATATTGATAATCCTTCTTTATAATAAAATCATACAATTTTAATAAATCCAAATAAGAACCCCTGTTTTTAACCATTTTTGCCCTTTCTATAGCCTTTTCAGAAAATGTGCATATTGCCATCCCTGCAGGCAAGCCCAAACATTTTTGAGTAGATGTGATACCTATATCAATCCCTAATTCATCTATATTGATCTTGTGACCTACAGCAGAGCTCACCATATCAACACAAAGTATTATATCTGGAAATTCCTTAACAACTTCAGCCACTTCTTCAATTCGATTAGCAATACCTGTAGAGGTTTCATTGTGTGTAATAGCCACCAAATCATATTTCCCTGTCTTTAGTGCCTTTCTTACGACTTCTGGCTCTGTAGCATCTCCCAACTCACTTTCAAATAAGTCTGCTGCAACACCATTATTGATTGCCATCTCATACCACTTTTCTCCAAATGACCCTATTGAGAAGACTGCTGCTTTTTTAAAGGTACAGGATCTGATAGCTCCCTCCATCAAGCCACTTCCTGATGATGTTGATAGGATTATCTGCTTTTTGGTATTCCATACCCTTTGCATTTTACCCGATATATTTCTTTGTAATGTAGAAGCTTCTTTAGTCCTATGTCCTATCTGAGCTTGTGACATCTTTTCTAAGACATCCTCTCTTACATCTACAGGACCTGGTATGAATAACTTAATATGCATTTTGACTCCTCCTAAATTTAAATTTTTTACAAAATATTTACTTCAACTATTGACATTGGTCTCTAAATCCACCTTTGATGACTTAAATCTATCAGTACTTAGCTCATTTATCAATGTAAATCCAAGAATCATTGCTCCACCGATAATCTGTAATGGGGACATACTCTCTCTAAGTACTGCTACTGAAACCAGTATCGAAACTAAAGGATCTATATAGCTTAGAATCGCTGCCTCCTGTCCCTTTAAATCTTTAAGTGAAGAGAAAAACAAACAATATACAAATCCAGTATGAAATGCCCCTAGAATTAGTAGACTAATAAGACCTGATGTATTTATCTGTAAAATATTGATTCCACTAGTTACAATAACATAGGGTGTTAGCACAATTACTGCAGCAATAAACTGTATTATAGTTCTATCCATACCTGTAACATTCTTGATTAATTTATTTAGGAAGAGAACTGTTGCATAAAGAACTGCTGCACCTACTCCATACAGAACCCCCAGGGTGTTTGTATTAGATATATCTCCATCATTGACTCCAATTATTAGTACCAGTCCTAATGTTGCCATAGAAAAGCATATTATCTGTTTCTTGGTTAATTTTTCCTTCAAAATAAATGCGCTAAGGATTATTAGGAGTACTGGCGCAAAATAATAGCTAAGGGTTGCTAAAGAAACTGTAGTATACTTATAGGCTTGAAATAGAAGTACCCATTGAAATCCCATAACTACACCTGATAGAAATAATATTGGAAAATCCTTCTTTATCTCTGATATGACAATTCTATTTCCACTAAATAATTGATAAATTGATATTACAATAAGTCCTATAATAGCTCTAAATAATGAGATCTCTCCAGTGGATAATGGAATATTTTTTACAAAAATTGCTATAGTACCAAATGTAATCATTGAGAATATCATTTTAAACTTAGCTTTCATATATAATCACCCTTCTGGTTTTAAAAATATATTTTATCAGATTAAAGGGTTAAAGGCAACATTTTCCCAAAATATCTCTTTAAAATAAGATATGAGTTAATACAGTTACAGTTATGCAAGATAAACATCACTCTTTAATATACAGGTGTACATAAATGTGCATACTTAGGATTGTTGCCTGTGGTTAGTCCAAAAAATAGTACTCTAAGTTGTCTGCATATTTCACCTTCACGACCTGTCCCTATCTGTCTTCTATCTACCGAAACTATAGGAGAAACTTCTATGGCAGTTCCACTAAAAAACACTTCCTCTGAATTATATAATTCAGTTCTAGAAACACTTCTCTCCACTACTTCTATTCCCAATTCTTCTTTTGCAAGTGTCATTACAAGATTTCTTGTAATACCTTCTAATATATGATCTGAAGGAGGCGGTGTTATTAACTTACCCTTCCTAACAATAAAAATATTTTCACCAGGTCCTTCACATACATTACCTTGTTCAGTTAAAAAGATTGCCTCATCAAATCCATTTTGAACTACTTCTAAGTTTGCTAATGCAGAGTTTAAATATCCTGCAACTGCCTTTGTCCTTGGCGGAAGCATAGTATCTGATATTCTTCTCCAACTGGAAACTGCTACATCTAGCTCTTCTTTTCCCATATATTTGTTTAAAGGCAAAGTATAGATAACTATTCTATCATCATCATTTCCAGTCAAAACTGGTGCTAACTGAATAGAAGCTTTATATACTACAGGCCTTATATATGTAGTGAATTTGCATTTATTCTTTCTAAGTAGTTCTACAGTGAATTTGCATAAATCATCTACAGTATATGGAATAACAAAATTTAAAGTTTTACATGATTCTAAAAGCCTAGTATAATGTTCATCCATGGTAAATCCATAAAGCTGTTGTTTTTCATCATCCCAATATGCCCTTATCCCTTCAAAACATCCTAATCCATAGTTAAATATTTTAGATCTAATATCTATGGTCACTTTACTCTCTTCAACTATTTCTCCTTGATAAAATACATATGATGTACTCATTTTTACCTCCCTTTATGGCTTACATATAGCTCCAACTTATATTCCCTTCTTAATAAGATCTGTCATCTCATAAGTTTTAATTGCTTTTTCCTTATCCCTTACAATGTCCAATGTTCGATAACCTGCATTCAATACCTTA
>CAZZCQ010000120.1:0-4890 GCA_964652285.1 uncultured Tissierella sp. | reverse complement strand
TCTTTAGATGAATTGCAAGAATTAGTTCAAGCTGCTGGTGTTACAGTAGTATCAAGGGTTGTTCAAAAAAACAAAACCATTAATCCAGCTTATTTTATTGGAAAAGGGAAAGCAGAGGATATTAAACTATATTGTGAAGAATTAGATATTGATACAGTCGTTTTCAATGATGAATTATCTGGTGCACAGCTTCGAAATCTAGAGAAGATTATAGATAAGAAGATCATTGACAGAACCAACCTTATATTAGATATATTTGCTACAAGAGCACAATCCAAAGAAGGAAAGCTTCAGGTAAAACTAGCTCAATTAAATTACCGTTTGCCTAGATTAATAGGTATGAGAGATTACCTATCAAGAGAAGGAGGGGGTATAGGAACTAGGGGGCCTGGAGAACAAAAGCTAGAAACAGACAGAAGACATATTTTAAGAGAAATAAATAATATTGAAAAGCAGTTAAAAGAAGTAGAAGCAAATAGAGATATTAAAAGGAAGAGAAGGGTAAATTCAAATCTTCCTATTGTAGCATTAGTTGGTTATACCAATGCAGGTAAATCTACCTTACTAAACAAGCTTATAGAAGAAGATGAACAAATAAGCAAGGAAGTCTTTGTTAAAGATATGCTTTTTGCTACTCTTGATACATCCCTAAGACATGGGAGGCTACCAAACGGGCAAGCTTATCTATTGACTGATACAGTTGGGTTTGTATCAAAACTACCTACACATCTAGTTGAAGCCTTTAAAGGGACTTTAGAGGAAACCACTTATGCTGATATGCTCCTACATGTTGTAGATGCTTCCAATAAAAATATAGATATTCAGATTAATACGACTATGGGAATACTAAAGGATTTGGATGTATTAGAAAAACCAATAATTACTATATTCAACAAGATGGACAAAATCGATATTGGAAATCTAATCTATAATAATAGATTGGTAGATGACAAGATATTTGTATCAGCTAAAAACAATTTAAATATTGATAATTTGAAACAATTAATACAAGATAGATTGCCACAAGAGTATAGATATGTGCTTATGAAAATACCCTATGATAAACAATATATACTAAACTATCTTATGAATAATTATGAAATAGATGATTTGAAACACAAAGAAGATGGAACATATTTTAACTTATCAATTAATGCTATTGATTTTGGCAAATATAAAGAGTATATAGTTGACGAAGGGAAGATTATTTATGAGGGGTAATTATAGGACAGTATTTAAATTCGGTGAAGATGAGATTATAATTAAGAAATCTAGATTTATCGGATATGCTGCACCTATTGAGTCAGAAGATGGAGCCTTAAACTTTATAGACAAAATCAAAACCAAACACAGAGATGCCACTCATAATGTATATGCCTATGTATTAGGTAGTAATTCCAATATTCAAAGGTTTTCTGATGATGGTGAACCCTCTGGCACAGCAGGTATACCCGTTTTAGAGCTTATAAAGAAAGAGGATCTGAGGGATGTTGTCTTAGTGGTTACAAGGTATTTTGGAGGAATAAAACTAGGTGGAGGAGGTTTGATTAGGGCTTATACTAAGGGAGCAAAAATTGCTTTAGAATCAGCAAGGATTGTTGATATGGTGTTGCATAAAAAACTTAAGATTCGATTAGACTATACCCTTTATGGGAAAATAGAAAACTATCTTTTGATTAATGATTACACTATAGATGATTCAACTTTTGATACTAGTGTTAATATCAATATCTGTGTAGATTGTGAAGAGGTTGATGAATTTATAAAGGAAATAAGAGATTTAACCAATGGAAGCGTTTTGATAGAAGAAGAAGGATTATTGTATTTACCTACCTTAAATGGAAAAAGGATAGGGTGATTGCAAGATTCAAGATTTGAATTTACAGTTAAATTATGGGGTGATTAAATGGATTTAAACATGAGAGATGAAATGGTAGAAAAGAAGATATGGGCTGTAGTTGGTGTAACAGCAAAAAAACATAGATTTGGATATAAGATTTGGAAGATCCTTCAAGAACATGGATACGAGGTGTATGGAGTTAATCCAAATTATACTGAAATTGAAGGCATAAAGATTTACCCAAATTTAAAGGAATTACCTAAAAAAGTTGATGTGGTAAACATGGTCCTTGCACCTAGACATGGAATACATGTATTAGATGATGCTAAGGAACTTGGTATAGAGAATATTTTCTTTCAACCAGGTAGTCATGATGATGAAATTATTAAAAAAGCTGAAGAGCTAGGAATTAAATATGTAAAGGATTGTATATATGCAATATTAAGGAGTAAAGAATAGGTCTACCTATTCTTTTTTTTTGAAGAACTCATATAATCCAATAAGCAAAAGGAATATTCCAAAAAACCTTCTAAGCAGATCTTCATTAATTTTAATAGCAATCAATGAACCAACCAATGCACTAATTAAACCACCTATTATTATAGGTTTTATATATTGCCTTTCAATATTTCCCTCCTTCATATGGGTAAGGATAGCTACAGTGGATATTGGTATGAATACTATTAAATTTATGCCTTGAGCCTCTATTTGTGATAATTCACCTAATAGAACTAAAGAAGGTATTAGAATTGTTCCACCACCAATTCCCATTCCACTTATTATACCAGATAGAAAACCTATAATGATTAATTTCATCTCCAAATCATCCTTATAGCAGTATATATAATCACACCACCAAAAATTTTCCGCAGATATTTTACAGGTATTTTATTCAATAACTTAGCACCTACATAGCTCCCCCCTATGCCACCAATAGCTACTAGTAAAGCTATTTTTAAAGAAATCTTATTATTCAAAAGGTAAATAGTTACACTAATAATTGATAAAGGTAAGATAATTGGTATGGCAGTAGCATGAGCCTTGTAATCCTCTAATTTCATCAAAAAGACTAATGCTGGGACTACTATAGTTCCTCCACCCGAACCAAAAAGACCATTGATGAGACCAGCAGCTATTCCAATAGCAGCTAATTTGTATTTATTTTTGCCCATAATATACTCCTTTATGATATAATTGATAAGAACATTAAGTATAATTTCACCATATTAATAAGAAGATATACATTTATTATCTTGGAGGTATGATATGGATAATATCCAGTTTCTTGTTAATGAACTTGTTACATGGTTAAGAGATAAAGTACATAATGCAGGAAGCAAAGGATTGGTATTTGGATTAAGCGGTGGTGTAGATTCAGCTGTCTTGGCAGGGATATCTAAATTGGCATTTCCTGACACTTCCTTAGGGCTTATCATGCCGTGTCATAGTAATCCTATAGATCTAGAGCATGCGCTCTTAGTTTCCAAAACATTGAATCTAGATACAGAAGTAATTGATTTAACATGCACTTTTAATACATTGTTGGAGTCCTTAAAGCTAGGCAACAATGAATTGGCCATTGCAAATATTAAACCTAGGTTAAGGATGACTACATTATATTATTATGCTCAAAATCATAATTATTTAGTAATTGGATCCACTAATAAGTCCGAATTCACAGTAGGTTATTTCACCAAACATGCTGACAGTGGTGTTGATTTACTCCCACTAGCAGAATTTACAAAAACAGAAATTTGGCAATTAGCCAGGTTTTTGAATATACCTTATGTAGTTATAGGGAAAGTTCCTTCAGCAGGACTTTGGGATAATCAGACTGATGAAGATGAGATGGGATTTAGCTATGGAGTATTAGATAGATTTATCAAAACTGGAGAAGCTGATGAGAGTATTAAGAATAAGATTCAAAGAATGAATAATAATAGCAATCATAAACGCGTATATCCACCAATATTTAGAATTTAGATTATTATAGTCAATAAGGAGAGTGAATTGAATGGCAGGTCATTCAAAGTGGAATAATATTAAAAACAGAAAAGGAAAAGAAGATGCTAAAAAGGCGAAAGTTTTTACAAAATTAGGTAGATATATCATGGTGGCGGCTAAGGAAGGTGGTTCAGATCCAGAATATAATCCAGCTCTAAAAGCAGCTATAGATAAAGCAAAAGCTGAGAATATGCCTAATGATAATATAGAAAGGGCTGTCAAAAAAGGTTCAGGAGAATTAGGTGCTGATAATTTTGAAGAAATTATATATGAAGGTTATGGACCGGCAGGAATTGCTGTTTTTATAGAATGTCTGACAGATAATAGAAATAGAACAGCTCCAGATATAAGACACGCCTTTGACAAATCTGGAGGGAATCTAGGTCAATCTGGTTCAGTGACATTTATGTTTGATAGAAAAGGAATTATTGCTATAGAGAGAAAAGATTCCATTGATGAAGATGACTTGACAATGCTAGCTATAGATTTGGGAGCAGAGGATTTCGAATCTGAGGAAGCGGGTTTCGAAATAACTACTACCCCAGAAGATTTCGATAGTGTAAGAAATGGCTTAAGTGATGCTGGATATGAATTCGCTATAGCAGAAATTTCATACATCCCTCAAACAACAGTACAATTAACAGATCCAGATGACATAAAGAATATGGAAAGACTTATAGAAATGCTTGAAGATAACGATGATGTCCAAGAAGTCTATCACAACTGGGAAATGCCAGAGGAAGAGTGAAATTAATGGTTAGAGGTTTATAAAACTTTATTTTCTTTTTAAAAAGGAGTCAGTTTCTGCTTAGAAATTGGCTCTTTTTCTTATCAAATCAATAAGTGATTTGAATTAAAGACTAAATATTATATAATGAGATAAGTCAAAGAATTTTCAATAGATTATTGTGAAAAGGAGTATAAAATGAGGAAACATAGATTAGCCATAATAGGAAGTGGTTCTTTAGCTGGCATTATTGGGAATTATATATCAAAAGAACTCCCCGAGGATTATGAAGTTATAGGAGTCTTAAGTGCTAGTTTTA
>CAZZCQ010000119.1:0-4905 GCA_964652285.1 uncultured Tissierella sp. | reverse complement strand
CTCAAGGATAATATCCTTATCAAGTTTTTTACTTAATACATTTTTTAATTTTTTTTGATAGCTTTCACTCATAGGCACCACAGTTATTGCAGTAACAGCTATTATATCCGTATATCTAATAAAAAGTTTCTTGAGTAGATCTATCATTTGATCTGAGACATTCCCCTTAAATATATTATCTATTAATTCGTTTTTTTCTTGTTCTCTTAGATTAGAATCTGTCAGTGCAGTAACCAGTTCAGTCTCCTTTTCAAGTAATTCTTTAACAAAGTTTAATTCCTTCTCTCCATCTTTAACCTTATTTAGTTCAAAACTAGCATCTACCAATGATAGATCACTTAATAAGGATAGATTATGTTTTTTACTTCCTAACTTTGCCATTCTGATTTACCTACCTCATCAATAAATTTATCAATAAGATATTCTTGTTGATCTATGTTAACTTCTTCTTCTATTATCCTTGAAGCAATCAAAACACCCATGTCGATTGATTTGTTTTTTATATCTTCTAAGGCTAGTTTCTTTTGCCTTTCTATTTCCTTTTCTGCCTTTAAAACAATTTCCTTAGCTTCTTTCTTAGCTTCTAATATGATGTTCTCTTTTACTTCTTCCCCAACTTTTTTTGCATTTTCAACAATCTGTTGTCCTTCTAGACGAGCACTGTTAATCATCGCTTCCTGATTTTTTTTCAGTGCTATTGCATCTTCTTTAAGACCCTTAGCGTCATTGATTTCACCTTGAATTAAATTCCTTCTCTCCTGTAAATACATGGATACTGGAATATATAAAAATCTTCTATAAATAATATATAATATTATTAGCGTAACTGCTGTAATTACCATGCTCTGAAAATCTGGTAAAACTAAAACTTCATAATCTAACATATTGAATACCTCCTAAAATTATGGAATATATTTATAAATATATTCCATAACTATAATTCTATAAACCAGCCAATAGAGGTTGTACGAAAAGTAATATAATTGCTATAACTAAACCATATATGGCATTGGTTTCTGTGATAGCTTGACCTAAAACCATTGTCCTTGTGATTTCAGGGGATGCTTCAGGTTGTCTACCTACTGCTTCACAAGCTTTTGCTACAGCCATACCTTGACCTAAAGCACCAAAAGAACCTGCCAATATGGCAATACTAGCTGCTATTGCTGAACATCCTAATACAAATGCTTCACTCGATATACCTTGTAACATATTATCGTCCTCCTTCAGATATTAAGCTTTTGCTTGGTCAACAAATATCGTTGTCAACATTACAAAAATATAAGCCTGTAATAAACCTATAAACAAATCAAAATACAAATGTAGTGGAGCAGCTATTATTGGTGAAAAATAGCCTAAACTCCCATGCAATAATGCAATAATCAATGCCCCACTCATTATATTCCCAAACAAACGGAAAGACATGGATACGGGATTTGATAAATCAGATATAATGTTTATTGGAGTTATAAAACTTAGTGGCTTTGTAAAGCTCTTTAAGTACCCAAACAGTCCACCATGTGTAGAAAGTTTAGTATATTGAATAAGTAAAAATATTCCTATACCAAGTGTCAAAGTAATACTTAAGTCAGATGTAGGTGGTTTAATACCTATTATGCCTAATGTATTACTAATACCCATATAGGAAAGTATAGTAATTATAAAGGGAGCTAAATTCATGCCTGAATTTCCCATATTGGTCAAGACTAAGTTGTCTACGAACTCCACTAACATCTCTATCAAATTTATAAAATTAGATGGTGCTTTATCTACCCTTTCCTTTTTTATCTTGTAATTTACTATCAAAGCCAATATTGACAATACAATAACTACAAGTATGCTATTAAATACCGTCTCAGATATAACTATCTCTTTACCATTGATTGCAATCCGCATTATTTCAACTCCTTACTACTAAATGTCCTTATCCAACTTAGTTAGTATATATATTGTATTCTTTATCATAGTTAATCCAAAAAATGTTGCAAACAGATTAAGATAGTCTGCTATAGCAGCTACACTTAAAACTATAAAATATATTAAATATCTAAGTATATAGTTTACTTGTGCTCTTTTCTTTGCTGCTGATGGATCCATTCTAACCAATTTGTTGGCTGAATCATTTATAAGAAAGAATGATAATATACTAATAGAAGTACCAAATATATACCCTGAAATTATTGGTTTTGAATTCTTAAAGAAGAATAACATAATTCCTACAATAAAAAGACTTAAAACAACTACTCCTTTTGAAATCTTGAAAACTAAATCTTTATTCATATTTCCTTCCTACTCATCTAAATTATTGCCATATAATTAATTATATACTAATGAGAGATTCTTGAAAAGGTTAGAAATATGAAAACATTAGTATTTCTAAATATTGAAATAGGTTGTTATGGAGATATGTCCGTGATAAAGTTAGTTAATTACCCTTTATCTTATTAGGAATATTATCATTATAATTAAATCAGGTCAACCTAAAATTTGTCTTATGCGCCTTTATGAACCTAGTTAAGTCCATAGATTTAGGGCTTTGAAGAATTAAATAAGAGACCAAGAAAGTCTTGGTCTTTATAATCTACTGATATTATTTATGAATCACATCATGATATTCTTCATTTCTTTCCATTTGAGCTTTTGCATAAGGACATAGTGGTATTATCTTTCTATCTTCCTGTCTTGCCCAATCTACTATTCCTTTTAGAAGCTTTTTACCTGCTCCTTGCCCACCTAGTTCATCTGATACAGATGTGTGATCAATTATTAGAATATCCTTTCCTGAGATAACAAAAGTCATCTCAGCCAATGGTTTATCCTCAAAATCCCCTATATAAAATTTATCTTTACCTTTCTTAACCTCTAACATAGTAATCCTCCTAAGTTAATATTATTGTATACTTATCTTACCCCTTTAGAGTTTTTATAAGCAAATACTAACGAATTAATAATCATTAACTAAGATGTTGAATTATAATTAATTGATAACTTGTTGGGTATATATTTTATATCTTGGATTAGGTGAGGAGGTTTTTATGTTTGATGAAAGAGTATTGAAAACTTTATTAAGAAACACTCCTATAGGATATGCTTATTTTGAAGTATCATATGATGAATTTGATATACCCAATGATTTTATACTAGTTGATTTTAACTATTCATTTTCCCAAATCATAGGAGCTAGTGAAGAAGCTATTGGTAAGTCCTTAAATAAGATACATGGAGATTATGATCTGATACATGAAATTATATATATGCTGAAATCCACAATACTAAGCAAAGAGAATGATGCTTTTTCACAATGTTTTGAACCATCAGGTAGATGTTTCTATATACATCTTTATCTAGACAATGAGGATGGGATAATATTTCAAATTATCGACCGTACAGAAGAAGAACAATTGAAAAATGAATTGATTAGACAAGCAGAAGATTTGAAATATCTAAGCTACCATGACAAACTCACTGGATTATATAATAGAACCTATTTTGAAGAAGAGATGAAACGATTAGATTCAGACAGAAATCTTCCTATTTCTATTATTATGGGTGATACCAACGGCTTAAAGCTCATAAATGATGTTTTTGGACATGCTGCAGGAGATAATTTAATCAAATCCACTGCTGAAATTCTTACTAAATCATGTAGAAAAGAGGATGTCATTGCTAGGTGGGGGGGAGACGAATTTATAATTTTACTCCCAAATACTTCTTCTAAGTCTGCCTTGGATATCATCAATAGAATAAAAAGCAACTTTAGAACAAAAAAATTCGATTATGAATATCTTAATATTTCTTTAGGATATTCTGTCAAAAAATATATTGATAAGCCTTTATCCGTTGTAATAAAAGAAGCTGAAAACAATATGTACAAGAGCAAATCCATAGAAGGCCAACAGATTCGTAAATTGATTGTAGACTCAATGGTAAATTATCTATATGAGGGTGACTTCGAGTTAAAGAATCATATTGATAGGCTTAAAAAATACTCAAGAGAAATTGGAATAATCCTAAATTTATCTCAAGAGGACATGAATAAATTAGAACTACTATGTGAGATACATGATATTGGAAATGTTTCTTTAGATAAGGATATCTTATTTAAAATAGGTGATTTGACATATGAGGATTGGGAGGAGATCAAAAAACATCCTGGGGTAGGCTATAGAATAGCAAAATCAATTCCAGAGCTTACACATGTGGCAAATTATGTATTATATCATCATGAAAAATGGGATGGTAGTGGATATCCTCACAATTTGAAAGGCAAAGAAATACCTCTTCTTTCACGATTGTTTTCTGTTGTTGATACATTTGATGCAATGACTCAAGATAAACAATATAGAAAAGCTTTTTCTAGAGAATTAACTATTGATTATCTAAAAAACAATGCAGGCACACAGTTCGATCCTAAGATCGTTGATATATTTGTTAATTGTGTATTAAACTAAAAAATGATAAACCTTATATATAGTTTATCATTTTTTAGTTTCAATCTTGCAATAGGATATGAAATATTTAAAGATATCCAAAAACTCCCCATGTAAGTTTATCATAGCCTCTGGATGAAATTGTACTCCCAATACAAATCTATTATTTGTTGATTCAATTCCTTCAATGACTCCATCCAATGATAATGCATTTACCTTTAAATTGTCTCCTAAACCCTTTATACTTTGATGATGCTGAGAATTTACCTGAACTCTATCTTTATTAAAGATTTCGTACATCATTGAGTCCTTTACTATTTCTATAGTATGATAGCCTCCCTCTATGCTTGAACCAGCATAATGACCTATAGAATTGGAAATCTGTCTGTTAATATCCTGATATAAGCTACCTCCAAATGCGATATTAATCATCTGTATACCTCTACATATTCCAAATATAGGTATATTCATTTCA
>CAZZCQ010000118.1:0-4910 GCA_964652285.1 uncultured Tissierella sp. | reverse complement strand
CTCTTGATTTAAATCTTTATGATATATTAATCGATGAATATGAGAGAAATAAGCTCTTAGGAGTTTTTAGTTTAAAATAGCTAAGGCTAATCCTTAGCTATTTTTAATTCAGAATTGATTCAATTACATCCTTTAATAGCTTCATTTGAATGATTTCAATATTCATGTCTTTCATAGCCTTGCTACTACCAAGTGGCACAACTGCTTTACTGAATCCCATTCTATCTACTTCTTTAAGCCTAGCTTCTAATGATGGAACTTTTTTTAGCTCTCCAGTGAGACCCACATCTGCAATAAAAACAATATCGTTCGAAATAGGAACCTCAAAAACAGATGAAGCTATACTCATGATAACTGCCAGATTTGATGCATGCTCCTTTAACTTTATCCCACCAGTTGTCTTGATAACCACATTTTTATCATAGAGCTTTATTCCGCCTCTTTCTTCTAATATGGATATCAAGGTGTTTAATTGATCCTTCCTCATGCACTCACCAATTCTTGATGGATATGGAGTAAAAGAATCTGATACCAAGGATTCTATCTCTAAGATTATAGGTCTAGTACCTTCCTTAACCACAGTCAGACTACTACCAGAAACCATATCATTATTCTCCCTTTTTGTCATGAAGTATTCAGAGGGATTGTCAATGGATATCATACCTTCTTCAGTCATATTGAAGAAGCCCATCTCTCCAGTAGAACCATATCTATTTTTAGTGGTAATTAATGTTCTCAGTTCTTCTCCTCTTTCACCTTCAATTATTAAAACCACATCTACTAAATGTTCTAACGCTCTCACACCTGCCAATTCATCTTCTTTTGTCATCTGACCAACTATAAATACTGACCTGGGTTTTAAAGTGTCCTTAGCTTTTTTTACAAGTTCATAAGCACACTCCATGGTTTGAGTAGGTGAACCTGGTCTAGAGCTAGGAAATTCCTCTAGTATAAATGTCTGTATACTGTCTACGATTATGAAATCAGGATCAATTTCATCTATATTCTCCAATAGATTATTCATACTATTATCTGAGACTACCAACATGTTTTGATTGATTTCATCGAATATCCTATCTGCCCTAGCCTTGATTTGTGATTCAGATTCCTCTCCAGATGCATATAAAATCCTATGCCCTTTTTTAGCTAAATCATTGCCAATCTGTAATAATAGTGTAGATTTCCCTGCGCCAGGCTTTGCGGCTAATATTGTAACTGAATCCCTTACAATACCTCCACCCATGACCCTATTAAATTCCTTAAGGCTTGATTCAATTCTATGGCTATTCTGTGTGTTTATATCTTTGAGCTTCCTAATAGGCTTCTTGTCAAGCAATCGAGATTGAGATTTTTGTTTGTCATCTACTACTGTTTCTACAAGGGTACTCCAAGAATTGCATTCAGGACACTTACCTAAATATCCTACGGACTCGTATTCACATACAGAACACTTATAGATGGTTTTTTTCTTCATAATATTCTCCTTATAAAGAGCATTTATGTAAAATCACTAAAAAGCAGTCAGTCATTCTAAGAAGTTAAAACGAAAAATCATTAATTTTATTTTAAGATTCTTCGTTTCTGCTCAGAATGACAAACACAATTAGTTTTTGTTACATATTATTACTCTTCTTAAATGTTAATTTATTATCTTCATAATCTACTATTATCTCATCCTCTTTAGAGATGTTTCCTTTTAATATCTCTTCTGCTAGTTCATCCTCTATCATCTTTCTAATAGTTCTTTCCAAAGGTCTAGCACCATAAACCGCATCAAATCCTTGAGTACTTATATATTTTCTAGTCTCTTCTGTAACCTTAATATTAATATCCAGTTTATTCATTCTCTTTTCTAAATCATTAATCATTATATCCACAATCTCTTTTACTTGATCTTCTTTAAGAGAATGAAATACGATTACTTCATCTAATCTATTTAAAAACTCAGGTCTAAAAGTCCTCTTTAACTCATCCATGATGGTTTCCTTCATCTTCTCATATTCTTCTTTTTCAACATCTGAAGATGCTGCAAATCCTAATACATTTTGTTTCCTAATAGATGTAGCTCCAACATTAGAGGTCATTATTACAACCGTATTCTTAAAATCAACAGTTCTACCTTTAGAATCAGTAAGTCTACCATCATCCAATATCTGTAATAGAACATTGAATACATCCGGATGGGCCTTTTCTATCTCATCAAATAATATAACAGCATATGGTTTTCTTCGGACTGCCTCTGTCAGCTGACCACCTTCATCATATCCTACATATCCTGGGGGAGAGCCTATTAGTCTAGAAACTGAATGCTTTTCCATATACTCACTCATATCTATTCTTATCATTGAATCCTCATCACCAAATAACTCTTCTGATAATGCTTTAGCTAAATGAGTCTTTCCAACACCAGTAGGTCCTACGAATATAAAACTTCCTACAGGTTTTTTGGGATCCTTAAGCCCAACCCTTGCTCGGCGTACTGAGCTAGAAACTGCATCCACAGCTTGATCTTGCCCTATGACTTTTTTATGCAATGTCTCCTCCAGCTTTAATAGTCTTTCAGATTCTTCAGTAGTCATTCTAGTAACCGGAACTCCTGTCCAGTCTGATACAACATTAGCTATCTCATCATATCCAACCACCATATTTGATGAATGTTTCTTTTGTTCCCAACTTAATTTATTATTTTTTAGCTCCTCTTTTGTCTTTCTCTCTAAGTCCCTAATTTTAGCTGCTTTCTCATAGTTTTGGGTGTTTATTGCTTCTTCTTTCTCCTTCTGAAGTTCTTCTAATTTATCTTCTAAGGATTTGAGCTCATCAGGTGCAACATATGTTTTTACTCTAATCATAGATGCAGCCTCATCAATTAGATCTATGGCTTTATCAGGTAAGAATCTATCTGCTATATATCTACTAGATAGCTCCGCTGCTGCTTTAATAGCTTCATCAGTTATCTTAACTCCATGATGAGCCTCATATTTATCTCTTAAACCTTCAAGTATCTTAATAGTATCCTCTACATTAGGCTCCTCAACCACAATTGGCTGAAGTCTTCGCTCTAAGGCAGAATCTTTTTCAATATGCTTTCTATATTCATCAATAGTGGTAGCACCTATAATCTGTAACTCACCTTTAGCCAGTACTGGTTTCAATATATTCGATGCATCAATTGCTCCTTCAGCAGCACCTGCACCAACAATCATATGCAATTCATCTATAAATAGAATAACATCTCCAGCCTCTTTCAATTCATTCAATACAGACTTGATTCTTTCTTCAAATTCACCCCTATATTTAGCACCTGCCAACATTCCAGGTAAATCTAAAGATACAATCCTCTTGTCCTTAATGATATCTGGTATATTGCCTTCTACTATCTTTTGTGCAAGTCCTTCTGCTATTGCAGTTTTACCTACTCCAGGCTCACCTATTAATACAGGATTGTTTTTAGTTCTTCGACTTAAGATTTGAACAACTCGTTCAATCTCATGACTACGCCCTATTACAGGATCTATTTTCCCATCCTGAGCCATTACATTTAAGTCAATACTGTATTTCTCAAGATTTGGTGTATCTTGACTTTGACTTTCTTGGTCAACACTATTAGCTTTCCCTGATGAATTGGTTATCATTGACACTACTTTATTAGCCAATCTCTGCCCATCTATTCCAAGTCTTTGTAATATAATAACTGCAACACCTTCTCCTTCAGCTAATAACCCTAATAAGAGATGCTCTGTTCCCACATAATTGTGACCTAGATTTCTAGCTTGCAAAAAGCTAAGTTCAAATATTCTCTTTGTTCTAGGTGTAAATCCTATTATATCTGATTCATGTTCTCCTTTACCTACTGCCTTTTCAACCTCTGCCCTAGCATTATCAATATTTACTCCAAATTCCTTTAGGCTTGTAGCACCAACTCCTGAATCTTCAGCTATTAATCCCAATAATATATGCTCAGTGCCTACATAATTATGTTTTAATTTCTTTGCCTCTTCTTGTGCTAATAGAATGGCTTTTTGGGCTTTTTCCGTAAATCTTCCAAACATTGCCATATTATCCCTCCAAATTGTTTATATAATCTCTTATCTTATTGGCCCTCACGATATCTCTATCCTCATCATCCATATCCCTATCAAATTCCTTTTGAATATTTGCAGGCTGTATTTTTATCATTAAATTAAAAATATCCTTTATTTCTTCATTGCTAAACAGTCCCATCTCCCAACCCAATCTAAGATTAGATAGATGACCAAGAGCTTCCTTAGAAGAAATGATTCTCGCATAGGACAATATCCCATATGATCTATAAATTTTGTTTTCCAATTCCGTTAACTTGTTCTCTTTTAAATATTTTCTGGTTTTTCTCTCTCTTTGAATAATCTGGTATACAACTTTATTCAACTTACCTATTATCTCCTCCTCAGATTCTCCTAAAGTAATTTGATTGGAAATCTGGTATAGATGGCCTAATGTATCTGAACCTTCACCATAGAGCCCTCGAACAGTGAGACCTATAGCCCTCAATCCTTCAATAAGTGACTTCATTGTCTTTGCCATGGTAATACATGGAAGATGTAGCATCACAGAAGCCCTCATACCTGTCCCTACATTAGTAGGACAAGCAGTTAAATAACCCCATTTATCATCAAAAGCATATTCCAGCTTTTCTGATAGCTTATCATCTATATCTGAGCAGAGTTTCCAAGCATCAGTTAGATTAAATCCAGGAAATAGAGTTTGAATACGAATATGATCCTCTTCATTGATCATTATTGTAGCTCTTTCATCATTTCTGATTAAAAATGAACTCTTATCCTTTCTTTCAATCAGATGAGGGCTAATCAAATGATCCTCAATATATACCATCTGATCCCTTGGGGAGATGTCTCTTATCCTTATAAATCTAT
>CAZZCQ010000117.1:0-4913 GCA_964652285.1 uncultured Tissierella sp. | reverse complement strand
GTTGATTTTCCGTTTTTCTGTATAATTTCTTGTAATTCTGTCTTATAATCAATGAATAAATTCCCTTTTGCTGCTGCATGAACAATATCAGCTTCAAAGTTTGATAATAGTACAAAATTTGTAGTCTCTAAGTCACTATCCATATAAATAGCCCCAACTATAGCCTCTGCAGCATCTGCTAAAATAGATTCCCTATCTCTACCACCAGTAGCTTCCTCTCCTTTACCAAGGAGTAGAAACTTTCCTACATGAATTTTCTTCGCTGCATATGCAAGTGAAGATTCACATACTACCTTAGCTCTTATCTTTGTTAATTCCCCTTCTGGATGGTTTGGATACTTCTTATATAGATATTGACTAACAATAAGATTTAATATAGCGTCGCCAAGAAACTCCAATCTCTCATTATTATCAACAATATCCATCTTGTGTTCATTTGCATATGAACTATGGGTCATAGCTAATTTTAACAGATTGGAATCCTTAAATTTATAGTTTAGATTCTCTTGTAATGATGTAAACTTCATTATAACCACCTCAAAATATTGTATCTAATAAAGGTTTAACCTTTATTAGATATCTTCGCCTAAAGCCTTTATTAAATAATTGATTGCATCCCCAATCGTACTTATTCCTTCAACATCCTCATCACCAATCTCTAATCCATATTCATCTTCTAAAGCCATTATTAATTCGACAATATCCAAAGAATCTGCATTTAGGTCATTCTTAAAAGAAGTATCTAGATTAATCTTATCTTCATCAACATTAAACTGCTCACTTATTAGACTTATAATATTTTCTGTATTCATCTTATTCCTTTCTATTTTTAAATTTTATTATTTATTAATATTCTTTTCTATTGTTTGGATTACATCCTTATGGATAAATTTCAATGCCTGATTGATAGCATTCTTAAAAGCATAAGCATTAGAGCTACCATGTGCTTTCACAATGGTTTTCTTAGTACCCAATAAGGGTGCACCACCATATTCCCTATAATCCAATTTGCCTTTCAGTTTTTCTAAATCTGATTTCAATAATAGGGCGCCTATCTTTGTTTTGGAGTTTGTCATAAAAACTTCTTTCAATTCCTTAAATAAGAAAAGAGCTACTCCCTCTGTTGTCTTTAATATCATGTTCCCAACAAAACCATCTGCAACAATAACATCTGCATCTCCTAAAGGTATTGTTCTTCCTTCAATGTTTCCAATAAAATTTATATCTAAATCCTTAAGCATAGGATAAGCTGCCTTAGTTAATTCGTTTCCTTTTCCTTCTTCAGTTCCCACATTAGCAAGACCTACCCTTGGATTTTCTATACCCATTACTTTTTCCATATAAATTGAACCCATCAATGCAAATTGTTGTAGATATTCTGGTTTGGAATCAGTATTTGCACCAGCATCAACTAACAAGGAAAACCCTTTGCTAGTCGGATAGACACTTGTTATTGCAGCCCTTCCTATGCCTTCAATTCTCTTTACTATAAGCATACCACCTGCCAGTAGAGCACCGGTACTACCTGCAGAAACAAAACCATCACCTTTTCCTTCAGCTAATGCTTTCATACCAACAACCATTGAGGAGTTCTTTTTTCTTCTAATGGCCAAAGCAGGATCATCCTCATTGGAAATTATCTCCTGTGCGTCAAGGATTTCAAGTTTGTCTTCTGGGTAATCATATTTTTTTAGCTCATCTTTTATAAGGTTCTCTTTACCTACAATGATTATATCTATATTGTATTCTTTTAATGCATCCACTGCACCTTTAACAATCTCAACTGGTGCATTATCTCCACCCATACCATCTACTATAATTCTCATCTTACGCCTCCGCTCATGGTAAATAAAAGTCTACTGATATTAAATATATATTAGAGTTCTAAAAAAATCAACATAAAAAACAAGATAGTGATTCTTTCTATCACTATCTTCATTGATTACTCGACTTCAATTACTTCCCTATTCTTATAATAACCACATGCTCTACACACCCTATGTGGTAGCTTTGGCTCATTACATTGTGGACATACAGTAAGAGTTACTTTATTTAATCTATAAGAAGAAGCTCTTCTCTTGTCTCTTCTAGTTTTAGAAGTCTTACGCTTTGGTACTGCCATTTAAGAAACACCTCCTTATTTATCTACAAAAAAGTCTCGTAATTTTTCAAACCTTGGATCGATATCATCATCTTGACAATTGCATGCTTCCATATTTAAATCAATACCACATTTAGAGCACAGACCTTTACAGTCATCATCACATAAGGTTTTCATAGGTAAAGATGAGGCTACTTCCATTTGAATGTTCTCATCTAAATCCAATATACCTTTCTTGTAGTAAATTATGTCGTATTCATCATCAGAAGACAGATTAGCATAATCTATTAATTTCCCGGAAAGATTTGTCTCCATTTCTCTAACCGTTGTTTTAAAACATCGATCGCACTTTGTTTCATACTTATACTTAACATCAACATCCAAAAAATATTCTCCATCAACCTTAAATATCTCACCTTTATACAGTATTGGCTCGATAATGGTAAATTCTTTGATATACTTATTGATGGAATCAATAGTTACATCTCCTTCAAAGGAAAAGACCTTATCATCCCCTTCGAAAAATATAAGTAAGTCAATATTCAATGATTTCACCTCTTTAAGTACAAACATTATTATATAAAGGTGATATTAATTTGTCAAGAATTATCTGTTTTGAACTAATTCTAATGTATCTCTAGCTATCATCAATTCCTCATTGGTTGGTATAACCATAATAATAGTGCTACTAACATTTTTGCTAATAATAGCTTCTTTACCTCTAACTTTGTTTAGTTCTTTATCTAAAACAATATTCAAACACTCTAATCCATCACAAATTAATTCTCTTACATAATCAGAGTTTTCACCTATACCTGCAGTAAATACCAATACATCTACTCCACAGGTTTCAGCAGTGTATCCACCGATATATTTTCTGACCCTATTGGCAAATACCTCTAATGCAAGTCTTGCTCTTTTGTTCCCTTCTTCTGCAGCAGTTTCTAAGTCTCTAAAGTCACTACTCACCCCTGAAATGCCTAAAACACCAGATTTCTTATTTAGCATCTGATTGACCTCATCAAAAGATAAGTTTTCTTTTTCCATGATAAACGGAATAATAGCCGGATCAATATCACCTGATCTGGTCCCCATAGCAAGACCTTCAAGTGGTGTAAAACCCATACTAGTGTCTACAGATATACCACCCTTTATTGCTGTAACACTGGAACCATTACCTAAGTGTGCAGTTATAATATTTAAATCCTTGATATCCCTACCAAGAATCTCAGCTGCTCTCAAGGACACATATTTATGAGATGTACCATGAAATCCATATCTTCTAATCTTATACTTTTCATAATAGTCAAATGGAATAGCATATATGAAATTATCTGCTGGGATAGTTTGGTGAAAGGCTGTATCAAATACAGCTACCATTGGTGTATCAGGCATTAATTCTCTACAAGCTTGAATTCCCATGATGTTTGGTGGGTTATGTAATGGGGCTAGTTCACTATTTTTTTCTATAGCCTCCATAACAGTATCATCAATAATTACGGAGTTAGCAAAATCTTCTCCCCCATGAACTACTCTATGTCCAACTGCACCAATCTCATCCATAGATTTAATTGCACCATGGTTTTCATCTACAATAGCATGTAAAACCAATTCTAGAGCTTTTTTATGGTCTTCCATTGGCACTTCTATGATAACCTTTTCTTTACCTGCAAGCTCATGTTTGATTCTAGAACCTTCATTTCCAATTCTTTCAACAAGTCCTTTCGCCAGTAGATTTTCCTCCTTCATATCTAACAGTTGATACTTTAATGAAGAACTTCCGCAATTAATAACTAAAATATTCATTTTTTTCCCTCCAAATATTCATTTATACTTATAATGTTATTACATTAAGGTTAAAAAATCAATATTTTAATTGATCAATATTTCAAACAATAATATCCTTATTATATGATATAATAATCAAAGAGATTTCAAATCAAACCTAATACCATGATTATACTATTTATAATAATACACATTGGGGGCAGCTATGAAAACTGTAGGATTCATTACTGAATATAATCCATTCCATTTTGGTCATAAATATCATTTAGAACTGTCCATCGCTTTAACAGAAGCAACTCACTCACTAGCAATTATGAGCAGCTCATTTGTTCAACGAGGGGAGCCTTCCATAGTTGATAAATGGACTAAGGCTAAAATGGCTGTAGATAACGGAGTCGACTTGGTTATAGAACTACCATTTATCTATTCTGTACAAAGTGCTGAGCTTTTTGCATTAGGTGGCATTAAAGTGATGGAAGCACTAAATATCATAGACTATATTTCATTTGGAAGTGAAATAGGAAGTTTAGAGCCATTAATTGATATAGCTGATCTACTAATAGATGAACCCAATGAATTTAAATCAAGTCTTAAGAAAGGTCTTAATCAAGGTATGTCATTTCCAGCATCAAGGAGCCTAGCTATTAAGGATTATTTTAGTCATCAATCATCTAGCAATTATGATTACGAATCAATACTGCAACAATCAAATAATATCCTTGCTATAGAGTATTTAAAGGCATTAAAATATTTGGAATCAAATATAATACCTATAACAATTACTAGACAGGGTTCAAATCATAATGAGGTTGAAATCAATAAGGACTATTCATCTGCAAGTGCTATACGAAAGAGACTTCTTGTAAATGGGGTAGATAGTGTTAAACATCTAGTTCCCAAACCAACATATGAATCCCTGACTTCTTTTTATCAAAGATATAAGAGCTATAATAGCCTAGAAAGTTATTATTCGGTAATCAAATATTTGCTTTTGACTGTGGATAGAGATAAATTCCGTGAAATA
>CAZZCQ010000116.1:3212-4931 GCA_964652285.1 uncultured Tissierella sp. | reverse complement strand
ACCATTAAAGATGAAGAAAACAAGGAAGCTAGCAAAGTGACACAAGAACTTAAAGTACTGGTTAAAGGCTTACCAGCTTCACCTGGTATAGGATATGGAAAGGTAAGAAATATTAAGGACATTAGTGAAATAGATTTGGTTCAGGATGGAGATATTCTTGTAACTACAATGACTAATCCTGACATGGTTCCTGCAATGAGAAAAGCAACAGCAGTAGTCACAGAAGAAGGTGGAAGAACCTGTCATGCTGCTATAGTATCTAGAGAATTACAAATACCATGCATAGTAGGAGCCAAATCTGCAGCATCAGTACTTACAAATGGTATGGAAGTAACTGTTGATGCTACTAGAGGGGTAGTTTATAAAGGTAAGATAATGGATGATAAGGCTGATGCAGATGAGAATGGCGACAAAAACCAAGTTGCTTCAGGAAATGTTACATTGACAGATGAGGTATTAGCTCAACTAGCACCCATTACTGGTACCAAGATTTATATGAATTTAGGCGAGCCTGCTTTAATAGATAGATACAAAAATCTACCAATGGATGGTATAGGATTGATGAGGACTGAGCTGATATTTACGAACATGGTAGGCATTCATCCTATGTATCTAGTGAAGACTGGTCAAGGGCAATTGTTGATAGATAAACTGAGTGAAGGAATAATGACAGTAGCTAGAGAACTGTATCCAAAACCAACGGTGGTAAGAATGTCTGACTTCAGAACCAATGAATTTAGAGGCTTAAAGGGTGGAGATGAAGTAGAACCAATTGAAGCTAACCCAATGATTGGATGGAGAGGGGTTTCCAGATATGTATCTCCAGAATATGAAGAAGGTTTTAGACTTGAATGTAAAGCTATACTAAAAGTAAGAGAAGAATATGGTTTAACAAATGTCATAGCAATGCTTCCATTTGTAAGAACTACCGATGAATTGATAAAGGTTAAGGAGATTATGGCTGAAGAAGGCTTAGTCCAAAGCAAGGAGTTCAAGATTTGGATAATGGCTGAAGTTCCTGCAGTGGTATTCCAAGCAGAAGAATTTGCTCAATTAGTTGATGGATTTTCTATAGGTAGTAACGACTTAACCCAATTGACAAAGGGTGCTGACAGGGATTCAGGAATTTTGAATAATATGGGATATTTTGATGAAAGAAACGAAGCTGTTAAAAAGGCTGTATCAATTCTTATTAAAGCAGCTCATAAATATGGTAAGACCATATCCATATGCGGACAAGCACCATCACAATACCCTGAGTTTGCTGAATTCTTAGTACAAGAGGGCGTAGACAGTATGAGTGTAAACCCTGATACTGTAGCTTATACAAGAAGACTAGTAGCTTCGGTAGAACAAAAGATAATTTTAAATAAATTGAGAAGTCTGTAATTAGGAAATAGATAAGGGGAAATGGGCAAGAAGAAAAAACGGGGGATTCAGGTCCCCCGTTTTCTTCTTGCCTTGGAACAGCTATTTCTAACCTTTTCGCTGGTATTATACCCATAAAACAACATATCAAATGGATTTACTCAAATTGACTTCTTTGACATTTCTTAGATTTTATACTCCATCTATCTTTGAAATTATCATATAAAGTGAGAGATAAGATATTTGGAGGATTAAAATGAAAAGAACATTTAGAAATTTAACAATAATAATTATTATACTAGCAATAATTATTACAGCTAAAGATACTTTTATAGGAGTATTTAGTAATTT
>CAZZCQ010000116.1:0-3202 GCA_964652285.1 uncultured Tissierella sp. | reverse complement strand
ATTTAAACGATGATTATGAAAGTAAATATATCTGCGTAATTGATAGAGAAAACATAGATATAGAATATGAGAAAAATCATAATAAGAAAGCTTATCCAGCTTCTCTTACAAAGATAATGACTTCCATTGTGGCTTTGGAGAATATAGAAGATCTATCTGCGATAGTACCAGTAGATATAGAGACATATAGGATTATGGTATCTAAAAATTCTTCCATGGCTGGCTTTTATGGAAAAGAACAAGTAAGCTATAGGGATCTTCTCTATGGAACGATTTTATCATCAGGCGGAGAAGCTGCCAATTCACTTGCAATTCATGTTGGAGGAAGTATTGATAATTTTGTAAAAATGATGAATGAAAAAGTAGCAGAACTTGAGCTAAAATATACTCATTTTACTAATCCTGAAGGCTTGCATGATGACCAACAATATACTACTGCATATGATATGGCAATATTATTGGATTATGCTCTAGATAATGAAATTTTTAAAGAAATTTTTACTACAAAGACTTACATAACTAAAGAAACTCTAGATCATCCTGATGGAATAGTTTTAGAATCAACAGTTTTATCCAAACTTAATGGAAGGGATCAAGAGGCATTTTCAATTATAGGTGGTAAATCTGGTACTACCTATGAAGCAGGTCAATGTTGGGCAACCCTTGGAATAAAAGATGAAAAGGAATATATATCCATAGTCATGGGTGCTCTACTTAATGACTTAGGTAATCCAGATATGAAACAAAGGGAAGATACTATTAAATTATTTGAAAACATCAATGAAGATAATACATCATTATTAGATAAAGTAACTAAGTATATTATGAATAGGTTATCTAGGTAGAAAACAGAAATGAACAAGTGGTACATAGAAAAGAGGTTTCATATATGAAGCCTCTTTTCTATGCAATCAAATCTTTGACAATTCTTAGGTTTTATACTTCATATATCATTGAACTTACTCTATAAAATGGAGTAAAGATAAATGATTTGGGAGAGTGGATATTATGAGAAGAAAGAGATTAACAGAAAGGTTTCCTTTTCTATTGCCTTTAAGAAAGTTTCAAAGGAAGATATTCTTTTATCTAAAGATGAGATTGGACTCGAATACTTATGCTAAAGGAAAATCAGACAGGGTTTTAAATTATAAAGTATTTGCTGCTAGCTCCAAGATGATCAACCCCAATAGTGGGTTTGAGATAGAGTATCAGGTAAACAAGGTACACAATCTAAAACTCGTTGCTGAGACCATGGACAGAGTGATTATAGAGCCTGGGCAAGTATTCTCTTTTTGGATACTGGCCAGAAATGCAGAAAAACATGGTAAGTATAAAGATGGGCTTACTCTTGTAAATGACAAAACTATCCCTCAAAAGGGTGGAGGTCTGTGTCAGATCAGCAATTTACTATTCTGGCTATTCCTTCATACACCCCTTACCATAATAGAGCGTCATTCCCACTCTGCAGAGACTATACCCCGCCAAGGAGAAATTCCTCCAGGAGTAGATGCCACCATCGCTGAAGGTTGGAAGGATATAAAGGTCAAGAATGATACAGATATAAGATACCAGATTGTATTTGAATTTGATGATGAATCTATACATGGCTCTATATATAGCGATAAGAAGGAGGATGCAATATATCAAGTAAGAAGCGAAAATTTGATGTACTCAAAAGAGCATGATAGGACTTATAGATATAACGAAATCTATAGAATAAAAAAGGATTCAATAAATCAAGAAATCCTTGGTAGAGAGTTATTACTAAAAAACAAAACGGAGATTGCCTACGAAATTGAAGAAGATCTATATAATAGGAGGATAATATAGTGAAAAAACTAGTGTGTATATTGTTCGGTGGAAAATCATCAGAATATGAAGTATCCCTTAATTCTGCTTCTTCTGTAATAGAGAATTTAAATAAGGACAAGTATGAAGTTATAAATATTGGAATAAGAAAGGATGGTAAATGGTTTAGGTATTATGGTGATATAGAGGATATCATCAATGATAAATGGTATTTAGATAATTGTAATGAGATTTTAATCAATCCTTGTGGAGAAAATGCAATACTTGAAATAAGGAGTGGAGAATTAACACCTTTAAAAATAGATGTGGTATTTCCCGTATTACATGGTAGATATGGTGAAGATGGATCTATACAGGGATTACTAGAAACTTTGGGAATCCCTTATATAGGCTGTGGTGTAATTTCCAGTGCTATCTGTATGGATAAGGACTATGCTCATAAACTTGTGGAATATAGCGGGATTCAAGTACCCCACAGTTTAGCTTTAAATAGGAATATGATAAAAGAGGATATTCTGTATTTTATAGAAAAAGTGGGGTTTCCTATCTATGTAAAACCAGCAAATGAAGGTTCTTCAATTGGTATGACTAGAGCTAAGAACAATGATGAACTCTTTGATGGAATCAAGGAAGCTTTTAAATTTGACAACAAAGTGGTGATAGAAGAAAATATAGATGGTTATGAAGTTTCTTGTGCTATAATTGGAAACAAAGAATTGATTATTGGGGATATCAGTGAATTAGAATTACCAAATGATTTTTTCTTGGATTATGAAGAAAAGTATAGCATAAAAAATATAAATGTCCATATACCAGCAAGGATAAATGATAGTCTTAAGGATAGAATCGTAGATACCGCTAAGGATATATATAGGATGCTAGCTTGTAATGGTTTAGCAAGGGTAGATATGTTTATTGATAAAGATGAAAGAATTTTTTTCAATGAAGTAAATACTATGCCTGGATTTACTACTACAAGTATCTTCCCAAAGATGTTAATAAGTTCTGGTATTACATATAGTGAAATACTGGATAAATTAATTGATATAGAAATAGGTGAATATCAATGAAAAGTGTAAAATTAAGTAGGGAAGAAATAAATCATGGTAATCTAATATTGGTAAATAAGGACAATCCTATAAGTATAGAGGAGAATGAGTTTAAAGAAGATTTGACATCAGTGTGTAATACATCACATTTGTTAAGAAAAGATGCAGCAGAATTAATCCATCAAATATTAGAAAAAATAGATAGCAACAATGAAATTGTCCCGGTAAGCTGCTTTAGAACTAAAGGAGATCAGAAAGAGATATATAATAATTCGATAAAAGAAAATGGCATAGAATTCACAAGAAAGTATGTGGCAAGACCTGATGAAAGTGAGCATCAAAGT
>CAZZCQ010000115.1:1275-5031 GCA_964652285.1 uncultured Tissierella sp. | reverse complement strand
ATATCCATTATATATGTCCTTATCAACAATTCATAAACAGCATCACCTATATATGCTAATTGAAGAGGAGATGCCATTGTTAAGTCCTCTCCATTTAATCTGTGATTGGACATACTAAATATATTCTGATTATCTACCATTGTCTATGCCCTCTTCCATTTGACTCCATCCTGTGTATCCTCTAAAATAATGCCTTTTTCTTTTAATAAATCCCTAATCTCATCTGCTAACTTGAAATCCTTATTCTTTCTCGCTTGACCTCGCTTCTCAATCAATTCTAAAATCTCATCTTCTAAAATTTCTTCACCCTTATTTAATATGCCCAATACTCTAGTCAATTCCATAAATATCTCATATGCCTTTTCAATGACCTTTTTATTTGTATTTTCATCAAATTCAGTATTGGTGTATTTGACCAACTCAAATACCGAGGCAAGAGCATCTGCTGTATTTATATCATCTTCCATACTTCGTATAAAACCATCTTTATAACCTTGAATTCCATCTAATAAAACATTATCTTCTATTGATATCTCCTTCTCTTCCACCTTATCAATTAGATATTCTAAATTATGCTTACTATTATATAGCCTCTCTAATGCATTTACAGTATGCTCCATTGTCTCTCTACTGAAGTTTATTGGTGAGCGATAGTGTGCTGATAATAAGAATAATCTCAAAACCTCTAAATCATATTCATTTGCTACTTCTTTAATGGTAAAGAAATTCCCCTCTGATTTGGACATCTTCTTATTATCTACTGTAATCATCCCATTGTGTAGCCAATAATTAGCAAAGGGTTTACCAGACAGGGTTTCTGATTGAGCTATTTCATTTTCATGATGAGGAAATTGTAGGTCCTCTCCGCCAGAATGGATATCTATTGTTTCTCCAAGCAATGTCTTTGCCATTACAGAGCACTCAATATGCCATCCAGGCCTTCCTTGCCCCCAAGGGCTCTCCCAATATGGTTCGTCTGGTTTTGCTTTTTTCCACAAGGCAAAGTCCATTGGATTTCTCTTTTCTTCATTGATGTCAACTCTTGCTCCACTTACCAATTCATCTATATTCTTCTTTGATAGTTTCCCATAATCCTTAGCTCTTGAAATATCAAAATAAATATTGCCTTCAACATTATAAGCTGCATTCTTTTCCATAAGGCCACTTATAAATATAATCATTTCATTAATATAATCTGTTGCTCTTGGGTTTATGGTCTTATAATCATATAGATTCAAACCATTAGCATCTTCCATAAATGCTTCTATATATCTTTCAGCAATGGCTTTAACCGTGGTTCCTTCTCCATTCGCTTTGTTGATCATCTTATCATCAATGTCTGTAAAGTTGACAACAAATCTAACATCATAACCCTTATATATAAAATATCTCCTTAAAGTATCAAATATAACAAGTGGTCTAGCGTTACCAACATGGATATAATTATACACAGTAGGGCCACAATTATACATACTAATTTGTCCTTGCACTATAGGTTTAAATTCCTCTTTTTTTCTTGTCAAAGTATTATATAGTTTCATACCACATTCTCCTTTCTACAAATACTCTTAGTTCTAGTCAGCGTTGCTGCAGATAGACATAGGTTTGCCCTTATATATTAGATAACCTTTCATCTCTAAATATGAAGATGAAAGGTCTGGATTATATATCAATTAAGATACTTCTTTTCTACATATTGTATTCTTTCAAGAATATTCTCCTTACCTAAAAGATACAATATCTTTGAGAATTCAGGGCCGTGAAGACTACCAGTCAAAGCTACCCTAGTAGGCATGTATAAACTTTTGCCTTTTATACCTGTAGCTTTTTGAATCTTCTTCATAAGTGTATTTGATAATTCTTCATCAATTACATCCACTGTAGCCAAGATCTCCTTCATAGCCTCTAGCAATTCCTTAGAACCCTCACTTTTTAATGTTTCCTCCGCTTCTTTATTTTCGATTTTAATTTCATTATCAAACATAAAGTCAACCTTTTCAGTTATTTGAGACATATGGGAAAGACTCTCCTTAACAATATCTACTAGATGTTCTATCCAATCTCTATTATTTTTAACAAATTCATCATCGATTAGCTTAGCATCTATCAAATAAGGTATGGCCATATCTGTAATTGAATCAAGACTAGCAGTTCTGATATAATGTCCATTTACCCAGTCTAGTTTATCAACATCGAAGATACCACCAGTTTTGGATACTCTTTCAAAGGAGAATTTTTCTATAAGCTCATCCATGGATAGGATTTCTTCATTATCCTCAGGACTCCAACCAACCAAGGCCAAGTAATTGACTAACCCTTCTGGTAGATATCCTTTATTCCTAAAGTCATCCACTGATACATCTCCATGTCGCTTACTTAACTTTTTCCTATCTTTATTTAATACAGTTGGAAGATGAACATATACTGGTTTATTCCACCCAAAAACCTCATATAGATATACATGTTTAGGTGTGGATGGTAGCCATTCTTCACCTCTGACTATATGTGTTATTTTCATCAGATGGTCATCCACTACCACAGCCATATGATATGTAGGGAATCCATCGGATTTTAGTAGCACTTGGTCATCCATATCATCAGTATTTATTACGATATCTCCTCTAACTAAATCTTTGAAACCTATATCATAGTTCTTCGGCAGTCTCAATCTAACAACATGTTCCTCACCATTTGCAACTCTTTCTTTTGCCTCTTCTAAGCTTAAACTTCTACAAAAACCATCATATTTCGGAACTAAACCCTTTATCTTTTGCTCATCTCTTACTAGATCTAGTCTTTCCTTAGAGCAAAAACAATAATATGCATATCCTTTTTCTATTAACTCATCAACATACTTCTTATAAATATCTAATCTTTCCGATTGAATATATGAACCATATTCGCCCCTTTGTACAATGCTATTCCCTTCAATAAATACTCCCTCATCGTATTCAATGCCTGCCCATTGTAGTGACTCTATTAGGTTCTCTATTGCGCCCTCTACCAATCTAGTCTGGTCTGTATCTTCTATTCTTAAAACAAACTTCCCATTATTGCGTCTAGCAAATAGGTAATTGTATAGTGCTGTTCTAAGCCCCCCAATATGTAAATATCCAGTTGGGCTTGGCGCAAATCTAACTCTTACATCATTCAACTTCTACACCTCCAGTGATTAATTAACTTATATTATATATTACAAAACAGTAACAATCAACCATTACAAAAAAATTAAACCCTTAAACACTTAAGGGCTTAAAACAATTTTAACATCTTTAATAAATTGTGATTTCTTCTCCAAATGATTCTTTAACTCATTCTCACTTATTAATCCTTTGAGTTTTAACAAAATCAATAATTGGATGGTATCTTCGCATAAATCTACTAAATTATCCACCATATAATAAATCCCCTTTTCTTTATTATATTGAATAATTATGAAACTATATTGTAGAATATGTCATATTAGAAAAAAGTTTAACTATTAAAGTCTTATTTCTGCTTTATCTAATTCACCCTTTATTAGGGCATAAACTTCACTTTCACAACATTCCATTTTTTCTTCTGAAGACCTTAATGAATACTCTACAATGGATTCAGATGCCCTTTTCCCAACTGTGATTCTCATTGGTATCCCAATCAGATCTCTGTCATTGAACTTAACCCCTGCTCTTTCATTCCTATCATCTAATAACACCTCTACTCCTAAAGCATTCAACTCATTATATATTTTTTCCCCTAAATTCATCTGCTCTTCAT
>CAZZCQ010000115.1:0-1265 GCA_964652285.1 uncultured Tissierella sp. | reverse complement strand
ATAGTTATTATGACATGATATGGAGCTGTATTAAGTGGCCATATTATCCCTTTCTCATCATGATATTGTTCAATAATTGCAGCAACACTTCGAGTGACTCCTATGCCATAAGAACCCATATGAAATAATTTCTCTTTCCCATTTTCATCTAAGTATTTGGCATCCAATCCTTGTGAATATTTAGTACCTAATTGAAATATATTCCCTACCTCAATTCCTCTAGCCATTATTAAGGAATCACCACACTTAGGGCATTTATCACCTTCTATTACAAGTAATAAGTCATCAACTATTTCACCATTAAAATCCCTATCATAGTTTGCATTCTTAATATGGTAATCTGTTTCATTTCCGCCTACCACTAGATTTTTCATTTTAGTAATTCTAGAATCAATAATCAATCTAGTACCTTTTTTCAATCCAATCGGGCCAGTAAACCCTTTGTTTGCACCAGAGATATCTAATATCATATCCTCATCTGCCAACTCAGCATCATGAGCAGCTACCCCCAAATAATTGAATATCTTAGTTTCATTAAGTTCTCTATCCCCAGGTATTATAACTACTACTGGCTCATTCTTTACATTGAATACAATAGCTTTTGCAAAATTTGATTTTTCTATATGGAAAAACTCTACCAAATCATCAATAGTTTTAGCATCAGGAGTGTAAACTCTTTCAATGGCTAACAGTTCTTCCTCTTTGATGTTTTCATATACAACTGAGGCTTTTTCTTCAGTAGCAGCATAGTCGCAAGAATCACAATAGGCAATCAATCCCTCCCCGGCATCAGACATTGCCATAAATTCATGTGAAATCTTCCCCCCCATAGCCCCTGTATCACCTTCTACAATTTTGAACTTTAATTTTAATCTTTTAAATATTCTGTCATATGCTTCCCACATTATATCATAAGCCTTTGTCATATTTGCAGAATCCGTGTCGAAGCTATATGCATCTTTCATAATAAATTCCCTACTTCTCATCATCCCAAATCTTGGTCTTTTTTCATCTCTATATTTTGTTTGAATCTGATAGATATTTAAGGGTAGTTGTTTATATGATTTTATTTCATTCCTAATTAAGTTCGTAAAGTATTCTTCATGTGTTGGTCCTAAACAAAACTCTCTACCATGTCTATCTTTTAACTTCCACATTTCTGGTCCAAAGTCTTCCCATCTACCTGTGGCTTCCCAAAGCTCTTTAGGCTGAATTGCAGACATCAATAACTCTTGAGAACCAGCCCTATCCATTTCCTCTCTTAC
>CAZZCQ010000114.1:4588-5103 GCA_964652285.1 uncultured Tissierella sp. | reverse complement strand
TTTTGGTGGTTTTATGGCTAGTGCTTATACAGATGTTATTCAAGGTTTATTTATGTGTTTTGGAGCAACGCTAGTAATGATTTTAGGTATAAGAGCTGTAGGTGGCCCTACTGATGTTGCAAATACATTAAAAAGCATAGACCCAATATTGGTTGAAACACCTGGGACTTTAGGTTGGGACAATCTGATAGGTATTTCTCTTGTTTTTGGTATTGCACCATGGGGATTACCACAATTACTTCAGAAGTGTTTCTCTATGAGAGACAAGAGAGTAATTAAACCAGCTGCAGTAATCGTTTTAGTTCTTTGTCTATTTATTCTCTTTCCTTCCAATACTAATGGATTTATTGCTCGTGCATTATTTGGTAATGAACTAGTAGGTAGGCAAGATTATGCTTTTCCTATGCTGGTTGTTACTTTACTCCCACCAGTGCTTCAAGGTCTTGTGTTGGCATCGGTTGCAGCAGCAGCAATGTCTACACTAGATGGAGTAATTTTAGTAATCGGAGCTGCAT
>CAZZCQ010000114.1:0-4578 GCA_964652285.1 uncultured Tissierella sp. | reverse complement strand
TATATCAAGGTGTTATAAACAAAAAAGCATCAGAAAAAAGTGTTTACAGAATAACTTTGGTGACGATGATGGTTGTCATGTTATTGATTGCAATATTTGCTATGGATGTTAATAGTCCAATTCTAATCTTGACAACATTTTCTCATAGTATTATGGCTTCAATGATTATGGCTCCTGTAATGTTTGGTCTGTTTTGGAGAAAGGGGACTACTGCAGGATGTGTTGCAGCCCAAATAGCTGGTGTAAGTGGTACACTAATATGGTGGAGATTAGGTTCACCATTTGGGATACACATTATATTATTTGGTTTGATGTGTGCTTTTATAACTTTTCCAATAGTGAGTTCATTCACTAAACCTTTGCCTGAAGAGTTTATAGATAAATTATTTGATAAAAAATATAAAGAGTTTAACTGGAATAAGAAAAAGGCAAAGGTTGATTAAGATAAATTGTATTATTTATATTTAAAATTAATAAACTGTTGATTAGGTTTCTTAGATTAAATAAAATCAAAGTAAATAAGGGGAAGCTAAGATTTAGCTTTCCCTTTGGATTTTGTTTCCTGTTTAAAGATTAGAAATGTTTTAAAAGAGTATAAAAGTGATTATAATAAAAGTTCTGTAGGTGACAAAATGAAGTACTCGGTTAATAGAAACCATATTTTAATTATTGGAATAATGTCTCTCTTTTTAGTGGGTATGATATATGCTTGGTCAATTTTTGTGACTCCTTTGGAGAATGAATTTGGATGGACCAGAGTACAGTCTTCAGGTATTTATACTACATCTATGATTTGTTTTGCTTTTGGGGTATTATTGTGTGGTATAATTTCAAAAAAAACCAACCTTGGTTTTACCGGATTATTAGGATCTTTAATGATAAGCCTAGGATTTGGTTTGTGTTCTGTATCAAACACATTAGTACAATTTTATATTTTCTATGGTATATTTTGTGGAATAGGTGTTGGAGTTTGCTATAATACATGGTTAACAACCATCACATATTGGTTTTCAGACAAGATTGGATTTGCATCTGGTCTCTTGCTCATGAGCTTTGGAATGGGAGGTATGATATTAGGGTCAATTGTTTCAGTATTAATATATTCAAATACTGGTTTAAGGAAAACATTCTTGATACTTGGAATATTTGTTTTATTGGAATCAATTCTAACAATACCCTTTCTTAAAAATGCTTCAAATTATAGAATTTTGGAAAAGGGAAACAACCTACAAGATAGTATTAATAATTTTAATACAAGCAAGATGATTCAGCAACCTACTTTTTGGATATTTACTATTTGGAAAATGGCACTCACAGGCATAGGACATTCAATTATTGGACAAGCATCCCTGATTGCTTTAGATTCAGGAGCAAATATTACAATGGCCACCCTTGCAGTAGGTTTATTAAGTATAGGAAATGGTAGTGGACGTATTTTGTTTGGTATATATTTTGACAGAAAAGGTCGCTTTAATACTATTCTAATGATTTCATTAGGTTTTCTTATTTTGGGCATAGGATTTTGGATGATATTCCCATTAAAGATGTGGGTATTTATAAATATACTCCTTGGTCTAATCGGACTATTTTATGGAGGTTTATCCTTAATAACTGCAACATATATAAGTGATGTATTTGGGTCAAAGCATTTCAATAGCAATATGGGCATAAATAGTTTAACTAATGTTCCTGCTACATTAACTTTTTCAACTATTATAAGTTTAATTAAGGTTAATATGCAAACATATCAACCATTTTTTAAGTTAATGATAATCGTTTGCCTTGTGTGTTTAATTTTAGGATTATCAACTAAAAATTTTGAAGAGAGAATGTCCATTAAACAAAGGGCTTCTAATCTATAGAAATTACTCAAAGAGATATTTAAAAATTCAAAAAATAATAGAATATTTTAGAAATCTATGAGATAATTAATGTAATTTATTGAATAATATCGTTTAAAGGAGATAAGCTTATGATTAGTGATGAGAAAATAACACCAAAATATCCTGTGCAATCTGTAGAGAAGTCATTGGAAATACTTGAGTTATTAAGTGGGAATAAATATAATGGTGGTATTTCTATATCAGAATTGAGTTCTGAGCTAGGTCTTGGAAAGAGTACAGTGCATCGAATTGTTGAGACTCTGGAGGCAAAAGGATATCTGAATCAAGATGCCCAAACTAAGGATTATCTATTAAGTTGGAAGCTATTTGAACTTGGCAATACAATACCCAGAAAGAGGAATCTATTCAATATTGATGGTAGAATTCTTCAAGAGTTATGTGACAAATTTCAGGAAACAATAAATATAGGAGTGCGAGAAAATGATTGCGTAGTAACAATAAATAAGATTAGCTCTTCCAATGTATTAATAGCAAATCTTCAATTAGGAGCTAGGGAATCACTACATGCAACTGCTATGGGGAAAGCACTTATATCAGAAATGACAAAAGAAGAAATAGTAGATTTATTGGGAGAAGGTCCATATGATAGTTTTACTTCTAAGACAATAAAAGATATAAATCAATTAATGGAAGATATAACATTAAGTAACGAAAGAGGTTATTGTTTAGATAGTGAAGAGTTCAGTCCAGGATTGACTTGTATCTCTGTTCCATTAAGAAATTATGCTAATGAAATTATTGCTGCTATTAGTGTGAGTGGAGCTACAGTAAGAATGACTGACAAAAAGATTGAAAAGGTATCTGAGGAATTGAAGATTGTTAAAAAACATATTTCAAATTTCCTTGGTTGGCAAGATAGTTTATAAGAAACAATTGTCTGAATAACAATAAACACTATCTAAAACAGAACATTATAGGGGTTCACATTAAATTTGTTCTTTTAAATATATATAGTATATATTGAATATAAATAATATACTGACTAGATAAGGAGTGAATGATTTGAAAACTGATGTTCAAATTGCTCAAGAAGCGAATATGAAGCCTATTTCCAATATTGCAAAAGAATTGGGAATAGAGGAAGATTATTTAATTCATTACGGAAAGTATAAAGCAAAGGTATCCCTAGATCTATTTGATGAATTGAAGGATAAAGAAGATGGAAAATTAATCCTAGTAACAGCAATAAGTCCAACTCCAGCTGGTGAAGGTAAGACTACCACAAATATTGGTTTGTCAATGGGATTAAATAAAATCGGTAAAAATGCAATAACTACAATTAGAGAACCTTCATTAGGACCAAGTTTTGGTATCAAGGGGGGAGCAGCCGGAGGAGGTTATGCTCAAGTAGTTCCAATGGAGGATATCAATCTTCATTTTACAGGAGATTTTCATGCTATTACCACTGCTCACAATCTAATTTCAGCATTATTGGATAATCATTTACAGCAAGGTAATGAGCTGGGTATTGATCCTAGAAGGATTGTTTGGAAAAGAGTATTGGACATGAATGATAGAGCACTTAGAAATATCGTTGTAGGCTTAGGGGGTAGACCACATGGAGTACCTCGAGAAGATGGTTTTGATATTACAGTTGCATCGGAGATTATGGCCATATTCTGTTTATCCAATGATTTAGAGGATTTGAAACAAAGAGTAGGAAAAATAATTATAGCTTATAAATATAATGGTGAGCCAGTATATGCAAAGGATATCAAGGCACAAGGAGCAGTTGCCTTGATAATGAAGGATGCTATAGCACCTAATCTAGTTCAAACATTAGAGAATACTCCAGCATTTATACATGGTGGACCTTTTGCAAATATTGCCCATGGCTGCAACTCCATTTTGGCCACAAAGATGTCTTTAAAACTAGCAGAATATACCATTACTGAAGCTGGATTTGGAGCTGATTTAGGAGCAGAGAAGTTCTTTGATATTAAATCCAGATTCGCAAATCTAAAGCCAGATGCAGCTGTAATAGTCGCTACAGTTAGGGCTTTAAAACACCATGGAGGATCCAAAAAGGAAGAATTAGGTCTAGAGAATATAGATACTTTGGCAAAGGGTTTTGAGAATTTAGAAAAACATATAGAGAATATCAACAAATTTGGCGTACCTGCAATAGTAACCTTAAACAGATTTCCAACAGATACAGATAGAGAATTGGACTATGTTATAGATAAATGTAAAGAAATAGGAGTAAATGCAGTTCTCTCAGAAACTTGGGCTAAAGGTGGGGATGGAGCCATTGAATTAGCCAATAAAGTAGTCCAACTAGTAGATAGCAAAGAATCTAACTTTAAACCACTATATGATGTAGAAGATAGTATCAAGGATAAAATAGAAAAGATAGCAGTGGAAATATATGGTGCAGAGGGGGTAGATTTTACAAAATCATGTGAGAAACAGATTAGGAATATTGAAAAATTAGGGCTTGATAAAGTCCCTATATGCATGGCAAAGACACAATACTCCCTATCAGACGATCCATCATTATTAGCAAGACCAAGTGGATTTAGGATAACAGTTAAAGATATTAGAATATCAAATGGGGCAGGGTTTTTAGTAGCGCTAACAGGAGATATAATGACCATGCCTGGATTACCGAAAGTACCTGCTGCAAACAATATGGATATACTAGCTAGTGGAGAAATCATAGGATTATTTTAGG
>CAZZCQ010000113.1:4385-5128 GCA_964652285.1 uncultured Tissierella sp. | reverse complement strand
TATTTAGCTTAACTGCCTTATCCAAAATCGGGTTATTGCCTTCTTTATATGCTCCAACATTGATTAAATCCTTAGATTTGTCGTATATTGCCAAATTTTCCTTGACTTTGCCTGCTAAGAGATATTGCTCATCATCTACAATATCCTTCATAATTCTACTTATACTATTCTGAATATCTATAGCAGGGAAGTGATTCTCTGCTGCAATATCCCTAGATAATATAATATGACCATCCAATATTCCTCGAACCGCATCTGCTATGGGCTCATTCATATCATCACCCTCTACTAAAACTGTATAGAAGGCAGTTATAGAACCTGACGCAGACATCCCACTTCTCTCCAGTAATTTAGGTAGTATTGCAAATACAGAAGGAGTATATCCCCTTGTGGTTGGTGGCTCACCAGTTGCTAGTCCAATCTCCCGTTGAGCCATTGCAAATCGTGTTACTGAGTCCATCATCAAGACCACTTTCTTGCCCTGATCCCTAAAATATTCAGCAATAGAAGTTGCCACAAATGCACCCTTCAATCTGACCAAAGGTGGTTGATCTGATGTAGCACATACTACTACTGACTTTTTGTAGCCCTCAGATCCTAAATCCCTTTCAATAAACTCCAGTAGCTCTCTACCCCGTTCACCAATTAGTCCAATTACTATAACATCAGCCTCACAATATCTAGCAATCATTCCCAATAGAGTACTCTTTCCCACACCACTACCTGAAAAGATGCCAATCCTT
>CAZZCQ010000113.1:2723-4375 GCA_964652285.1 uncultured Tissierella sp. | reverse complement strand
AATAGCTTTTATCCCTGTACTCATTACATCTTCAATCTTCCTTCTAGAAAAAGGACTTGGTGGTGCTCGGTTTATGTCATATAGCTTTCCCACCCCTGATATTTTCTTATCTATAGGATTGCCTAAACCATCTAAGGTAGATCCCAATAAATCATCACATATTTGGATTCTTAGTGAATGCCCTGTAGGTTTTACTAAACATCCAGGTCCTATCCCATGAAGCTCACCTAAAGGCATCAAGAGTACTGAACTATTTTGAAATCCAACTACTTCAGCCATTACTATTTCCTTAGTAGAATTTATGATTATCTCACAGACCTCACCTATGAAAACCTTCAAACCCTCTACCCTTATGATAAGCCCTATTACCTGAGAGACTTTACCTAGTCTTGCATAATGTTCCTCACCTTTTATTAAGTTTTCATAGTCTTCAAAGGGTATCTTTATCAAATAATCACTCCACATTATTTAGTTTATTGACAATATTCTCAAGCTGTTTTCTAATCTGTAAATCAATTATCTGATTATCATTTTCGATGATGCATCCATTCTTCTCCAAGTTCTCGTCTTCCAATATGGTAAACTTGGTGTTATCATATTTTTTTTCAATAGTGTATATACTCTTTCTTAGATAATCATAGTTCTTAGAATTACAGCTTATGATTACATTCTCAACTTTCTTAAACTGCTGTATGACTGGCTTTATCAACTGCAACATATTCTCTGAAGAAGTATCTATTGTTGAATGTATAATACTCTCCGCCATCTGTCCTGCTAATCTAATTATTCTTTGGCGATTTTCATCTATATATACACCTACTTCTCTTTCAGCATCTTGAAATAAATTGATTGCATTTCTCTTGATTTCCTTAGCTTCATCCTTAGCATTTTCTATGCCTTGGGAATATCCACTTTCTAAACCCTTAATAGATCCTTCCTCAAGACCTTGATTGAAACCATCTTGTAAACCTCTATCAAATCCTTCCTTATAGCCATCTTCTTTAGCATCTGACTTAAGTTTTTCTACCTCATTTTTAGCCTCATTGATGATTTTATCTCTCTCATCTTTTAATTCAAGTAATAGACTCTCCTTGATATCCTCTCTAATATTTCTCTCTCTACTATTTTTTTTAGATAAGCCCTGTGAATCTATATTCCCATAAACTTGGATACCATAGTCTACCTTTGTATCTATTAAAGAAGTATCATCATTTAATAAGGCATAATTTTTCTTTATAATCCTATATGATGATTGAATCTTTATCACCTCTTCCCATGATGATTTCTCCAGATTCATCTAATCTCCTTATAATAGCAACAATCTTTTTCTGTGCTTCCTCCACAGTAGAAAGCCTCACTGGTCCCATAAACTTGATATCTTCCTTTAGCATCTCTGTTGCTCTCTTTGATTGGTTTTCAAAAACAATATTTGAAACCTCTTCTGAAGCACCCTTCAATGCCAATACTAGGTCCTCATTTTCTACATCCCGTAATACTCTTTGGATTGAAGCACGATCAAGATTTACAATATCTTCAAAGACAAATAGATTTGACTTAACTTCGTCAGCAAGTTCAGGCTCCTTCACCTCCAAATCACTGATGATATTTCTTTCAGTAGTTCTATCTACAGAGTTGAGTATATCCACTAGAGA
>CAZZCQ010000113.1:2427-2713 GCA_964652285.1 uncultured Tissierella sp. | reverse complement strand
TGTAGGGGCGAACAATGTTCGCTCTTACATTTTATTTATTATTCATTATATTTTCAATCTTGCTTATTATTGTAGGTGATGTTCTGTTGATGGTTCCTATTCTTTCTGCTATATCAGCTTGTAATTCCTCCGGAAATTTAGATAATACCAAAGCAGCTTTTTCAGGTTGTAAATAACACATGACCAAAGCCACAGTCTGCGGATGCTCATTGATTAATAGATTTGTCAATTGTTGAGTATCTGCTTGACGAGCTATAGCAAAAGGTTTTTCCTTCTGCTGAATTTG
>CAZZCQ010000113.1:1539-2417 GCA_964652285.1 uncultured Tissierella sp. | reverse complement strand
AACACCTTATTAAGGTTATCTAGCAGTCCTTGGATTCTTTGCATAGTCAATCCCACCATCCAAAAGATACTCTCTTGCTGATGCCATATTGATAAATTCCTCGATTATATCATCTCTTTCTTGCGGTTCCACATAATCCGTATTTGCAATCTCATAAGTAACTTCTTGTATTAAATTGTCAGGTAGCAATTTCAATATCTGGGAAGCTATATCTTGACCCAAGGCTATTAATAGTATTGCTGCCTTTTTCCCTCCACTCATCTTCTTTTGCATTTTTTATCACCCATTAGTTTTCATCCAAGCTTTAATCAAATCAGCTGCAATATCAGGATGCTCCTTAGCATAGTTCTGAGCAGTCTTTTCACTGACATTAGTTTTAATCTTTAATTCTTCAACATCCCTATCATCATGACCAAAGTCTCCTTCCTTGGCTGCATAAGCATCCATAGCTTCCGAAAGCAGTAACTCTTTTTTATCACTTCTCTTTGAAATAATTCTTGTTATGATAAATGTAATTACTAATGATAATGAAAATATTATCAAGCCTATATTTATTAACTCCCTATATTTGTTATAAAAGCCTTGTACAATTCCTTGGCTAGCTTCCTCTTGACGACTTGCTTCTTCTAATTCCGCATCCAGCCTATTTTGATATGTCTTATCAAACGGGATTCCATCTATATTGATTGAATCTCCACGATTGTCATCATATCCAATAGCGGAAGCCACTATATTATGAATTTGCTGATTTCTTACATCTGATAGATTACCATCATAAACAACTGATGTAGTCAATCTATTGATTTTTCCAGGAGCCTTGATGATATTTCTGCTTTCCGTAGTCAACTCATTATTGGTTGTCCTATTAAAGGAAGAAC
>CAZZCQ010000113.1:0-1529 GCA_964652285.1 uncultured Tissierella sp. | reverse complement strand
TCAATTACATTGCTGGTATTATCTCCTATATTCCCACCAGTGATATCTTGGGTATTGATATCATCACCACTTACTTCTAATTGTTCACTTCTTACTACAGGATTTTCATAAGAAATAAGAGTGCTTTCTTCTGCATCAAAATCCAAATCTGCATATACCATAATCTTTATCTTATCTCGACCAAAGATACCACCTAATAATTCCATTAGATTTGATTCCATCTTGTATTCAAAATCTTCCTTGAGAACCTGATACTCATTGAGTAGATCCATTGAGCTTACTCTCTCTTCTCTTAATATGTGGCTTAATACATTACCCTTTGAATCGATAATCTGAATATTTTCTTCTGGAAGGTTTTCCATTGCACCTGAAATCAAGGCAGCAATCCCCTTGACCATATCTGTACTTATGCTGTAGTCGGGATTTAAATCCACAATAACAGATGCAGATGCTTCACTTGCTTGGGTCTCAAATATACTCTTTTCGCTCATTACAAGATGAACCTTAACTGTATCAACAGCATCAAGTGACATTATGGACTTTTGTAGTTCACCGGTTAAGGCTCTTTGATACATTATCTTTCTATCCTCATCTGTAACCATGAGACCTATATCGTCAAACATCTCAAAACCTGGAGAGTTCTCTGGCAAATTGCCCTCCATAGCTAGCTGCAACCTATATTTATCTATGTGTTTTTCATCTATTAAGATTTTCCGTCCTTGATCTTCTAAAATGTATTTTATTTTTTTATTCTCCAGATCATTTACTATAAGGCCAGCATCACTTGGATTCAATTCATTAAATAATACTAGATAATTAGTCCTTTGACTAAAGTGAGTAATTAAAGCTATAGATAACAAAAAGATGATTATTATGATTAGTAGAGCGATTTTTTTCTTTTTATCAAGATTATTCCAACCACCCTTGACCCCTTCATATAACTTCTTTATCTCATTCATCTTATGTAAAACTCCTTTACTACTTACTATAATTGCATATTATTTATTTCTTTATATGCCTCTATGCATTTGTTCCTCACTTGAACTGCCAACTCCAATGATAATCTAGCCTCTTCCGTTGCAATCAATACACTATGCAAATCTTCAAGCTCTCCAGTAATAAAATCATAGGTCAATTCATCAGCTTTTAATTGTTTATGATTTAATTCATCTATTGCCTTGTCAATCATATCTTTAAAATTGAGATTTACTTCTTCTACAATTGCTTTATCCTGTGTTTTATTTAAGGATGTGTTTATAAGATTGTTTAGAGAATTGATATTCATATAATTTTTCCCCCAATTATATACTGTGAATCTTATCCTTTAGATATTTCCAATGCCTTCTTTAAGATATTCTTACTAGCGTTTAATGCTGTCACATTTGCCTCATATGCCCTCTGTGTATTGAGTAGTCCTATCATCTCATCAACCATATTTACATTTGATGTCTCAACATATCCGTCCAAATCTGCATCAGGATGACTAGGGTCGTAGAAAAATTTGCGATTTACATCATCTTCTAGGATAT
>CAZZCQ010000112.1:0-5132 GCA_964652285.1 uncultured Tissierella sp. | reverse complement strand
TAATGATGGGTAGAGATCATCATGATGTTTCGGGTACAGATTCAACATTTAGAGAAAACTCAAATATTAAAGATGGAAGCAATATGATGGCTGATATGTCTACCCAATGTTTTGCGGGTAATGCAGCGAGGGGAATGAGTTTAGTTGCTTTACACAATGGTGGAGGAGTAGGTATAGGGAAGGCTATTAATGGTGGATTTGGCATGGTACTTGATGGTTCTGATAGGGTAGATAAAATACTAAGTACTGCTATGCCCTGGGATGTAATGGGCGGTGTTGCAAGGCGTGCCTGGGCTAGAAATGAGAATTCTATAGAAACCGTAATTGATTACAATAAAAAATTTAAAAGCAAAGATCATATCACAATTCCTTATATTGCTGATGATGAGTTAGTTAGGACATTAGTTGACAGATACTATAAATAAATTTTGAAGTAAATCTCACTGGAGGAATTCATATGCTAGATATATTAATTGATGGGAACAGTTTAGGATTAGAACAATTCATTGAAGTTACAAGAAATAGGCAAAGGGTTAGACTGGCTGAAGAAGCAGTTATAAAAGTGAATAAGTCTAGAGAGCTGGTTGAAAAATATGTTAGAGATAACAAGGTCGAATATGGTATTACAACTGGATTCGGTAAGTTTAGTGATGTTACTATCAGTAGAGAAAAAACCAAAGAGCTTCAAAGAAACCTAATAATCAGCCATTCATGTGGAGTTGGAAATCCACTAAGTGAAGAAATTGTTAGAGGTATAATGCTGCTCAGAGTAAATGCACTGGCAAAGGGCTATTCTGGCATCAGAGTATCCACTTTGAAGATATTGATAGACATGCTAAATAAAGGTGTACATCCGATTATACCTGAAAAAGGCTCCCTTGGTGCAAGTGGAGACCTGGCACCTCTTGCTCATATGGTCCTTGTGATGCTTGGAGAAGGAGAAGCCATATATGAAGGGATAAGGATGACAGGTAAAGAAGCTATGAATAAGGCTGGAATAGAAATAGTAGAACTGGTTTCTAAAGAAGGTCTGGCCTTGATAAATGGAACTCAAGTAATGACCTCTATAGGAGCTCATACGATTTATGATGCTCTTAATTTAAGTAAGACTGCTGATATTGCAGCAGCATTGTCAGTTGAAGCTTTAAATGGAATTACAGATGCATATGATGAAAGAGTTCAATTGATAAGAGGACAAGAAGGACAGATAAACTCAGCAAAGAATATGTTGACCATATTAAAAGGAAGCAAAAATACAAGTAAAAAAGGCGAGTCTAGGGTTCAAGATGCTTATTCTGTGAGATGTGTACCTCAGATTCATGGTGCTTTTAAGGATTGTTTTAAATATGTAAAAGAAAAGGTTGAAATTGAAATGAATGCTGCCACTGATAATCCTTTGATTTTTGCTGCTGATGATGAGGTCATAAATGGTGGAAACTTTCATGGTGAACCTATGGCCCTAGCATTTGACTTCTTAGCTATCGGTCTATCAGAGCTTGCTAATGTTTCAGAAAGAAGATTAGAGAGATTAGTAAATCCAGCATTAAGTAATGGATTACCAGCTTTTCTAATAGAGAATGGTGGAGTAAACTCTGGCTTTATGATTGTACAGTATGCGGCTGCCTCCTTAGTATCAGAAAACAAGGTACTAGCTCATCCTGCTAGTGTAGACTCAATACCATCTTCTGCAAATCAAGAGGACCATGTATCCATGGGAACAATAGCTGCAAGAAAGGCAAATGAAATATTGGGGAATTCTAGAAAGGTTATTGCCATGGAAATTATGGCAGCCTGTCAAGGTATTGACATAAGACAGAACAAAGGATTAGGGGAAGGTACTAGAGTAGCCTATAATGTAGTAAGAAATAAAATAAAGAAAGTTGAAGCAGATAGGATTATGTATTTAGATATAAATAAATGTGAAGAGATTATTAAATCAAACGAGATAGTAAAAAAGGTAGAAAAAAGCATAGGAGAGATATTATAGATTAATATTTGAAGTAGTCCTTTTTATGTTTATGAGTTATAATAGATAATTATTAAATAAGAATTTGCATATTCAGTGGTCTAAGACATAAAGGGAGGATGGACGATTTGTCAAAGATTTTGGAAGTAAAGGATTTACGTACATACTTTACATCATCTGGCATTGAAATACCAGCTGTAGATGGTGTTAGTTTTCACATAGACAAGGGAGAAACATTGTGTTTAGTAGGTGAATCAGGTAGTGGCAAAAGTGTGACCTCACTATCCATAATGCGTCTTATAGCTACACCACCTGGCAAATATGAATCTGGTGAAATACTATTCTATGGTGAAGATTTGCTAAAAAAGAGCGAGGGTGAAATGCGTGGTATAAGAGGGAATTCCATATCCATGATATACCAAGAACCAATGACTTCTCTAAACCCTGTATTCACTATTGGTATGCAAATAATGGAGTCCTTAATGCTGCACAAAAAACTCACTAGGAAACAAGCAAAACAAGAAACTATCAACATCCTTTCCCTAGTAGGTGTTCCAGATCCCCAACAAAGGATATCAGAGTATCCTCATCAGCTTTCTGGTGGAATGCGACAAAGAGTCATGATAGCAATGGCGCTTTGTTGTGAACCGGAATTATTAATAGCAGATGAACCTACAACTGCTTTAGATGTAACTATTCAAGCTCAAATTCTCGAATTGATGATTAAACTAAAAAATGAATTAGGTATGGCAATACTATTTATCACGCATGATATGGGAGTTGTAGCAGAGATTGCACAACGGGTAATTATTATGTATGGAGGTAAAATTGTTGAAGAAGGCAAAGTTGAGGATATTTTTAATAATCCTCTACATCCATATACAATAGGCTTACTATCCTGTATTGCTAGAATTGAAAGTAAGAAGAAAAAACTCAATATCATCAGTGGAAGTGTACCATCACCTGACAAGTACCCAAATGGATGTAGATTCTATCCAAGGTGTGAATATACAAAAGAAATATGCACCAAGATTGAGCCTGATTTAAGAGAAATAGGTTCCTCTAAAGTTGCATGTCATTTAGCTGGTAATAATAGTTTCAATAAAGTAAGGATGTGATAGAGATGACAAGAGAACAAAGATCGAAATCGACTTTATTTTTAGATAAAGATAAATCACAACCGTTGCTGGAAGTTAATGATTTAAAGAAACAGTTTATAACTAAAAGTAGCAAGAACAATAAAGTTGTTAATGCTCTTAATGGTGTTACTTTTTCAATAAATAAAGGAGAAACCTTTGGCTTAGTAGGGGAATCTGGATGTGGTAAGACTACAGTTGCTAGGACAATCACACGCTTAACTGAGTCATCAGAGGGAAGCGCTATATTTGAAAATCAGGACATATTTAGTCTCAACAAAAAAGAACTAATGAAAATCCGTCGTGATATTCAAGTTATTTTCCAAGACCCATATTCATCCCTTAATCCTAGAATGAAAATAGGGAGAATAATAAATGAACCATTGGTAATCCACAATATTGGAGACAAAAACACAAGAAGAAAAATGGTTGAAGAAATGTTAGAAATTGTAGGTTTACAAGCTTCATATTACAATAGATTTCCTCATGAGTTTTCAGGTGGACAAAGACAAAGAGTAGGAATAGCAAGAGCTTTAATCATGAAACCCAAACTTGTTATCTGTGATGAACCTGTATCAGCTCTAGATGTATCTATACAGTCGCAAATACTTAATCTACTTGATGAATTACAAGATAATCTTGGACTTACATATCTATTTATTGCCCACGGACTAAATGTTATAAAACATATTTCTGATAGAATAGGTGTCATGTATTTAGGGAAAATAGTAGAAATATTATCATCAGATGAGTTATTTGAAAAATTTCAACATCCATATACAGAAGCGCTACTTTCTGCAATTCCTAAAGTAGAGCCAAATACTAAAAAGGATAGGATTATATTAGAAGGAGATATTCCTTCCCCTATAAATTTACCAAGTGGATGCTCCTTTCATACAAGGTGTAGATATAGTAAGGACATATGCAGAAAAGAGGTTCCACCAATAGAGCATTATGGTGAAAATATGGTAATGTGTCATTTTCCACTAAAAAGAGAGGTGAATTAGAGAAATGACTGTTATAGAAGAGTTAGCGGGTTATATTTATCAACTTAAAGAGATGGAGATGGATGCAGGGTTAGAAGATGCAGCTCGCTATTGTTTGCTTGATGCTCTAGCTTGTGGATTATATGGTAGTACTTTGGATGAGGGTAAAGAGATAGTTAGTTCTCTTAGTGAATTAGGTGGTGGACAAGGCCTACCTGTTTGGGGCTTATCAGATAAATTAGGTATAGATAATGCAGCATTAGCTTGTAGTAGCTTTTGCCACCTTCGTGAATTGGATGATGTTCATTATGCCATATTGCATCCAGGTTCAGTAGTGGTACCAGCAGCTTATTTTGTAGGATTGAGTAAAAAAGCTAATCTTAAGGACTTATTGATATCAATCATTGGTGGAATTGAAGCAATGGTAAGAATAGCAAAAGGAATGGATTATTTGAATCATAGGGAGAGAGGCTGGCACGGGACAGCTTCCTGTGGTTCCTTTGGAGCAGCAGCTGCTGCTGGCATTATTCTTGGTTTGACTAGTGAGCAATTAGCAGATGCTATTTCTCTTGCAGGATCTAGAACAGGTGGTACATGGGCTTTTAAAAAAGATGGTGCAATGAGTAAAAGATTACATCCAGGACTAGCTTCTAGAGATGGTGTATTAAGCGCCTATTTGGCTAATCATGGAATTGATGGACCACATTATATTTTAGAAGCATCTGATGGTGGATTCTATAAAGCCACATCTGATTCATGGAATTTGGAAGATGTGAATTCTAATCAATTTAAAAACTATGCAGTTGAAGAACTAGAATATAAATATTACGCGAGTTGCAAATCAGTGCATTCTCCTATAGAAGCTGCCATTGACATCTATAATTTTAATGAGGGTATCAAGATTGATGATATTTCTGAAATATATGTTGAAGTAAACAAGTCAGCAGTCTCTATGGCAAGCGAAATGTATAGGAAAGATTCTATAATATCCGCAAAACTCAGTATACAATATGGAGTAGCTATAGGACTTATGGGAATGACAGG
>CAZZCQ010000111.1:0-5182 GCA_964652285.1 uncultured Tissierella sp. | reverse complement strand
TGTTCAGGCTTAAAATCTGGCCAATAATCATCTATTATATAAAAATCTGAGTATACGGATTGAATCGGTAAAAATCCGCTCAATCTCCTACGCCCACCCCATCTAATAATAAGATCAACTCTTGATATATCGTGGGATTTAATACCTTTTATGGAATCAGATATATCCCACTTCCAATCATAATTAACTAAGAAGTTGACTTTTATTCCACCATTACCAAATCGTTTTCTCTCTATGTAAGAATGAAGTTCCTTTGGGAACATATCAGACTCATGGTTACCAATTACTAAAAGTTCTGCGTTTTCCCTTGATAGCATTTGGACTGCATCAACACAAGCCTTTGTAAATGCCAATCTTTGGGCTTTTGCCCTTTTTGTATTGTCTGCTGTAAATCCATAAAAGGTAAGCTCCTTTATCATGTGTTTTTCACATAGCTTAAAAAGCTCCAAACCAGGATTAAGTCCACTATCATAACCTTTTTCCTTAGATAAACCATTGCCAACTGCCCATCGTCGATTTCCATCAGGAATTACACCAATATGCAAAGGTAATCTCATTATAATCCCTCCATATGAGATATTATAGCCATATTGGATTCACTTATTCAATTATGACATCATTGAAACAAACTTATTTATCTCTAATATAAGATGCTATCATAAATTATTCAGGCAGGTGACATTATTACAGATTATTATGCAAGAATAGTCAATGTAAGTATAAGTAATGGATGCAAGTTTTAAAGATGTTTCCTAATAAATCCATACAGAAATCCATGTCTGCCCTAATATATAAAAAATAGCTTGTCACAACTTGTACCCCAAACACATATATTATTAATAAGATTAGCAATAATCTTAAACAATAAAAAAGGGGAGCTAGACAGTTATGGCTTATTATATTAATTCAAATCAATCTAATTCCTATATTATACCAAAGAATAATAGTATAAGAAAAACACATTCAATAGATAATGTTTATGACATAAAGAAATTTTGTCATTATCCGCTAAAACCACCATGTTCACCACCAAGTTCATGGTATCCACCAAAAGTGCCATGTCCACCTTGGCCACCAAATCCTTGTAATCCATGGGATTGGCAGTGGTGCTGTCCAGGCCCTATAGATCCACAAGGACCACAGGGACCAATAGGACCACAAGGTCCAATTGGAGCAACAGGAGCAACAGGACCAGCAGGACCAGCAGGACCAGCAGGACCAGCGGGAGCAACAGGACCAGCAGGACCAGCGGGAGCAACAGGGCCAGCGGGAGCAAATGGTAATGGTGCCATTATTCCTTTTGCCTCTGGTACAGTCCCAGCTGTTTTAACTACAGTATTAGGCGGGCTATTGAACACTGGTACTATTCTAGGTTTTGGTGATATAGTAGAAGGGGTAAGCGGATTAGGCGGAGCAATTGATATTACCTTATTAGGAAACCTAGCTTTTGATTTACCAAGAGATGGTATCCTAGATGCTATATCAGCTAGTTTTACCACAACAGTTGGACTAAGCCTAATAGGTTCTACTGCTACAGTTTATGCAAGTGTATATTCAGCACCAGCTGGGAGCAATTCTTTCACCTTGTTACCAGGGGGGACAGTTACTCTTTCTCCTAACTATACTGGTCTTATTTCTGTAGGAGATACAGTATCAGGAGCACTTACGGGCCTTAATATCCCTGTTACAGCAGGCACCCGTTTAATGCTAGTATTCCATTCTGATATTACAACAGGTCTAGATGTAGCAAGCATACTAACTGGGCAGGCAAGTGGAGGTATTAGTATCGTTTAGAGATAAAAGAGAGCTATTGCAAAGATGGATTAATAAACTGTTGGAACAATAAGTTCTTTTTTACTAGCATTCTCAGTATAGCCCTGTAGCATAAAATAAATAGCCCCAAATACCATCTGACTGGTGTTTGGGGCTTATTTGAGCAAGAACAAAGATTAGTATTAATCAATATATTTCTTAAATAATAAACATGCATTATGTCCACCAAATCCCAGTGAATTTGATAGGGCATACTCAAAGTTTCTTTCTACTGCTTTATTCGGTGTATAGTTTAAGTCACATTCTTCATCTGGATTGTAATAGTTGATAGTTGGCGGGATTATACTTGTCTTTAGAGCAAGTATTGATGCTATAGCCTCTATTCCACCAGCAGCTCCTAATAAGTGACCAGTCATGGATTTAGTTGAACTAATATTTATATTGTAAGCATGTTCTTCAAATAGTTTTTTAATAGCTAATGTTTCAAGCATATCATTAAAGTATGTGCTTGTTCCATGGGCATTGATATACCCAACTTCTTCCTTATTTACATCTCCTTCTTTTAAAGCTAAACTCATAGCATTAATCGCTCCTATTGCTTCAGGATCAGGTTGTGTTATATGGAAAGCATCTGATGTGGAGCCATATCCTAGGATTTCTCCATATATTTTTGCTCCTCTACTTAAAGCATGATTTAGTTCTTCTAAGACTAGTACTCCGGCTCCTTCTCCCATGATAAAACCATCCCTTTCTTTATCAAAAGGTCTACATGCTTTATCATAATCATCATTTCTAGTTGATAAAGCTTTCATGGAGCAAAAACCTGCTATTGAAAGAGGTGTGATAGATGCTTCTGCACCACCTGTTAAGGCCATATCCATATTTCCATGTTTAATCATCCTAAATGCTTCACCAATGGCATGGGTTCCAGATGCACAAGCTGTGGTTATGGTCATAGTAGATCCTTTAAGACCAAAATACATTGAAATTTGCGCTACCCCCATATTTGATATCATCATTGGTATGAATAAAGGACTTACTCTATTGGGTCCTCTATTTAAAAGCTTTGAGTGCTCAGTCTCAATGGTTTCTACTCCACCTATACCTGTACCTAAAATTACACCTAGCTTATCCTTATCAATTATATCAAGATTTATACTTCCATCTTCAATCGCTAATTTTGCTGCAGCTACAGCATATTGTGCAAATTTATCCATTCTTTTAGCTTCTTTTTTGTCTAAGTAATCCTCAGGATTAAAATCCTTTATCTCAGCAGCAATTTTCGTGCTAAAATTACTAGTATCAAATCTTGTTATAGGTCCAATTCCTGATTTTCCTTGGATAAGAGAATCCCAAAATCTATCCTTACCTATACCTACCGGAGTAATAGGACCTAGACCTGTTATAACTACTCTTCTCATATAAACCCCCTTGGCATTAGGCCATATTATCTTCTATATATTTTACAATATCTCCGATATTTTTGAAGTTTTCTGCATCTTCATCTGGTATAGACACACCAAATTCATCTTCTAAAGACATAATTATTTCTACTGCATCTAAAGAATCTGCTTTTAAATCTTTCATCATGGATGTTTCCATAGTTAATCCATCTGGATTATCAACTGCTAACTGTTCTACTATTATCTCTTTTATCTTTTCAAATATCATTTTTATATTAACCTCCAATAATTTGTTTTTGAATATTCATCATTATTCTTTTTTAACATTTTCATGGTTATTAACTCAAGCTATATACCCATACCGCCATCCACCTTTATTACCTCTCCTGTGATATAGTCTGATTTTTCACTTGCCAAAAATAGGACTAAATGTGCTATATCCTTCGGTTGTCCAAAGGAATTTAGTGGAATATTCTTCATCATCTCATTTTTGATCTCATCTTTAAGAGCATTTGTCATATCAGTTTCAATGAAGCCAGGTGCAATAGCATTGATTCTGATTCCTCTAGATGCTAGTTCCTTGGCAATTGATTTCGTGAAACCAATAACTCCAGCTTTAGAAGCAGAGTAGTTACTCTGTCCAGGATTACCATTGATACCAACTACTGATGAGATATTGATAATTTTTCCATATCTTTTTTTCATCATTGCTCTTGCTATAGCTTTACTACATAGGAATACTCCCTTCAAGTTGACATCTAATACCGAATCCCAATCTTCTTCAGACATTTTTATCAATATATTGTCCTTGGTTATTCCAGCATTATTTACCAATATATCTATGGTACCAAGTTTTTCTTCCACTGTTTTAATCATATTTACTACATCATCATTATTGGCTACATTTGCCTCTACTGCTATAGAATTAACGCCCAAATTTTTTATTTCTTCAACTATATTTAAGGCAAGCTCTTCATTACTAGTATAAGAAATAGCAACATCTGAGCCTTCTTTAGCTAATGCTAAAGCAACCTCTCTACCAATACCCCTAGTTCCACCAGTGACCAATGAGATCTTATTATTCAAAGTCATATCAATTTCCTCCTATTTGACTCAGAGTTTCATTAAAGGTATTTAAATCGGAAACATTTAGGGTTTTAATATCTTTACCCAAGAATTTTCCTATTCTTCTAACAAAACCTGTCAATGATCTTCCGGGACCAATTTCAATGAAGACATCTATTCCTTCATTTATCATAAATTCTACAGATTGTTGCCATAAAATAGAACTACTCACCTGTTTGACTAAATTCTTCTTCAATTCTTCCTTGTTTTCTATAATCTTAGCATCCACATTTGATACTACTTTTTTATTTGGGTCCTTTATAATATATTTCGAAAGCTCATTTTCCAGTCTTTGCCCAGCAAACTTTAATAGACTGCAATGAAAAGGTGCACTTACAGGTAGCTCGATTACCTTTTTTGCTCCTAATTCAATTGCACATTTTTTTGCTATCTCCAAGGCTTTCAATTCACCAGATATTACTATTTGTCCTGGGCTATTATAATTTGCTATTTCTACTACACCAGCTGATTTAGAAGATTCTATTAAGAGTGGGAGATTTTCTTCCCCTAATCCTAAGATGGCAGCCATACCTCCTATTCCCAATGGTACAGCTTCTTGCATAAATCTTCCTCTATCTCTAACTATTTTTATAGCATCAGAAAAACCTATTGCATTGGCATATAGGATTGATGAGTACTCCCCTAGACTAAGACCTGCACTGTAGTCAGAGCTAAGGCCTTCTCTTTCAAGGACTTTTAACATAGCTGTGCTAGTAGCTAATATAGCTGGCTGGGTATTTTCAGTCTTTCGTAAATCTTCATCATTTCCAGCAAAAATAAGCTTAGTCAAATTCATGGATAAGCTATCACTTGCTTCTTCAAAGATATATCTGGATTCCTTAAAATTGTCATAGAAATCTTTGCCCATTCCAATATATTGG
>CAZZCQ010000110.1:3537-5201 GCA_964652285.1 uncultured Tissierella sp. | reverse complement strand
AAATATGCATATACAAGTGGTTTTTGTCTAATTAATTCAGCTTTAGCTGCCTCTAATTCATCCATATTTCTAGTATTTAATGAATATCCTAATTTCTTTAAGGCAACAGCTATTGAATCTCTTTGACTACTTAACATAATGATTTGATCTGAATATTTTTCATCCCATAGTATATCCCAACTATCCACCACTTCATCAACCATACTAGTATTATATAATATACCTACAGTTCCCCACATATATGGAACTGAATATTCATTTGCAGGGTCATACCCCGGATACATCAACTCCTCATCTATATTTGAAATATTTGGAATGTTATCCATATCTAACTTTAATACCATATCTTCTCTAATCATTCTTTCAATCATATAATCCGATGGTATCACCACATCATAGCTACTACCACCTTGCTTTAATTTAATATACATATCTTCATTTGTTTCATACATTGAATAATTTACCTTTATATTAAATTCTTCTTCAAATTCACCCAATACATCTGTATCTATATAATCCCCCCAGTTATAAACATCTATACTAGGTCTATCATCACCACAACCAACAGCAAAGATTGCAATCATTGAAAGTAATACAACCAATAGCAAAATTTTAGTGTTTTTCATATCTAACACCTCTCTCAATTATTTTTTTCTGTTCTTTTATTGATAATTAACAATAGAATCAATAGACTAACAAACATAAGTGTTGATAATGCATTTATAGTAGGATTGATCCCTCTTCTAGTCATAGAAAATATCTCAATACTCAGATTTGAAACACCATTACCAGTATTGAAAAAACTAATAACAAAATCATCTATGGAAAGTGTGAAAGCTATCAAAGCTCCTGTTATAATACCAGGTTTTATCTCTGGAATTATTACTTTTCTTAGAGCATAAAAGGGTGTAGCTCCCAGATCCATTGCTGCTTCCGCTAAATTTTTATCCATCTGCTTTAGCTTTGGTAATACTGATAGTACAACATAGGGGATACAAAAAGTTATATGAGAAAGAAGCATAGTTGTGAACCCAAAATCCAATCTAAGAAATCTGTATAAGGCCATAAGTGATACTGCTGTAACTATGTCAGGATTTAGTACTGGTAAATAATTAAGGTTTAAAACCACTTTCTTTCTTATACCTGGCATATTATAAATACCTAAAGCAGCAAAGGTACCAATTACAGTCGAAATTATAGATGCTAGAAAAGCAACCAAAATTGTATAATTTAATGCCTTTAATATAGTTGGGTCATTGAATAGTTCTACATACCATCTCAATGTAAATCCAGACCAGGTACCCCTTGATTTTGAATCGTTAAAGGAGAAAACTATCAATACAATTATTGGTGCATACAGAAACAAAAATATCAAAAATGTATATATTCTTTTTAAGCTTTTGTTTACCACAAGCCACCGCCTCCTCCTTCTTTATCTTTGTCAAACTTAGATGTAAGTGCCATTGTTATCAAAATAAAAATCATCAATATTATTGACATGGAGGATCCAAAATGCCAATCACCTGTCCATCTAAATTGTTGCTCAATTAAATTACCTATTAAATTTGACTTATTTCCTCCTAATAAACTTGATATAACAAATGTAGACATAGCTGGTATAAAGACCATTGTTATACCTGTTATAACACCAGGTAGACTTAAAG
>CAZZCQ010000110.1:1399-3527 GCA_964652285.1 uncultured Tissierella sp. | reverse complement strand
GGAAATATCACCTTTCTAAAGGTTGTAGCTACATTGGCTCCCAAATCTTCAGATGCCTCCAATAGATTCTTATCTATCTTAGTCAAGACAGAATATATTGGTAATACCATAAATGGTAAAAAATTATATACCATACCCAGCAAAACTGCTGCATCATTAAACATCAAATCTAGGGGGGTAAAACCTAATTTAGTAACTATAGTATTTATAAGTCCATTTCTTCCCAATAGGGTCATCCATGCATATGTTCTAAGCAAGAAATTCATCCACATAGGTATTATAAACATCAATATCATCATGCTTCTTTTTTTAGGTCTCTCTCTAGAAATAATATAGGCTATAGGATAACCAATTATTAAACATAGAACTGTAGAAATGAGAGCTAGATTAATTGATCTAAACAATACACTCATGTAAATAGGTGAAAAAAACTTCTTATAATTATCTAAAGAAAATACAAAGGTTGAGAAGTTTTGGCTATCCCCACTTGTAAATGCAAAGTACAGGACTAAAAATAATGGTACAACGGTGAATATCAGTATCCATACTAAATAGGGATATGCAGCTTTCTTCATCATCAGCTAATCACCTTCTTCATTATATGAATATTCTCAGGTATTACATTCAAACCTACTTCTGTACCTACTTCCTTCATTATTGTTGAATGAACCATCCAATGAAAGTCATCTACTCTTATTATCATCTCATAGTGTACCCCTTTAAATGTAACTGATTCAACAATCCCTTTCAATTTGCCTACATCACTTGATACCAGTTCCAAATCCTCAGGTCTAATTACTACATCTATTAATTCCTCACTATCGAAACCTCTATCTACACAGTCGAATACTAAGCCAGAAAATTCTACTAGGAAATCTTCATGCATTATTCCATCTATGATATTGCTCTCCCCAATAAATTTAGCTACAAAGGCATTTTGGGGTTCATTATATATATCTATTGGCTTCCCAATTTGTTGAATCTTGCCCTCATTCATAACAACAATAGTATCTGACATTGTCAATGCTTCTTCTTGATCATGAGTAACATATATAAAAGTAATACCTAATCTTTTTTGCATATTTTTTAATTCAATTTGCATTTCTTTTCTGAGTTTTAAATCCAAAGCACCTAGTGGTTCATCTAATAAGAGCAACTCTGGCTCATTAACTAGTGCCCTAGCTATAGCAATTCTTTGTTGCTGACCACCGCTTAGAGAGTCTATCCCCCTATTTTCAAAGCCTTGTAAATCTACCAATTTCAGCATTTCCTTGACTTTTTTATCAATTGTACTTTTTGGAGTCTTCTTAATCTTTAATCCAAATGCAATATTGTCATAAACATCTAAATGAGGAAATAAGGCATATTTTTGGAATACAGTATTTATCTTTCTTTTATATGGAGGAACTAGAGTAATATCTCTGTCTTCAAAGATAACCTTTCCTTCAGTTGGTTGTTCAAAGCCACCAATTATTCTAAGGGTAGTCGTCTTTCCACAACCACTTGGTCCAAGAAGGGTCAAAAATTCATTCTTTCTAATAAATAGGTTTATATCTTTTAACACATTTACCCCACTATATTCCTTAGTTATATTCTGCAAATCTATAATGTTCATATCTATCCCTCCTCAGTTTAAAAACTTGGTGGTGTGCTCACCCAAACTATCTTTGCTATAGTTTTTCCTGTATTGACTAAATAATGATTTGAATTAGCTCTAAAGTAGAAACTCTCACCTTTTTTGACCTTATAACTATCTTCGCCAATATTTAATAATACACTTCCACTTATGACATATCCAAACTCTTCCCCTTCATGAGGAAAATCCTCTTTAGTCTTGCCATATGATCCGATTTCCATCAATATGGGTTCCATTATGTTTTTTTGTGCATTAGGTATTATCCATTTTAAGACATAGTTGTGATCTTCATTTTCACTTTCAAAGACATCATCCATTGTAAAAACAACCTTTTCATCCAATGTTTCATTAAAAAACTCCTGTAGATTGGTTCCTAGACTCTCTAATATATCTACCAGAGTTGCTATTGAAGGAGATGTTAAGTCTCGTTCTACTTGCGATATAAATCCTTTGGTCAATTCACATCTATCTGCTAATTCCTCTTGGGTAAGA
>CAZZCQ010000110.1:0-1389 GCA_964652285.1 uncultured Tissierella sp. | reverse complement strand
GATTCGTAAGCGTTTAATCTTTTCGCCAATCTCCAATTATTTTCTCCTCCTTTTGTTAACCACTAGTTAACAAATAGTTTATTAATACTAAACTATTATTGACCAGATTATTATATTGAAATTGCCCTAAGATGTCAATATGTTTTTGTAAAAATACCAGCTTTATTATCTCAAAACTTCGATATATTCAGTTGAGCTATGCAAACAAGGAGTTTAGTTATATTAAGTGTTTTTTAAAAAATAAAACCCGTTCATAATGAACAGGCTTTCCTAGTAAAAATTACTCTATTGTAATTACTTTCATATTGTTTATTGCATCAGCAACCAAAGTATCTATATCCAAACTCTTTTCAGAATCCTCAATATTCTCTACTTTAGGTTTTGTCACTGGATGTTTAGGCAAAAATACTGTACAACAATCCTCAAAAGGCAATATTGAGGTTTCGTATGTCTCTATGTCTTCTGATATACGAACTATTTCCACCTTATCCATCCCAATCAAAGGTCTCAATATAGGAATATCAACTGCACTATTTGTGACACTGATACCTTGTATTGTCTGGCTAGCTACTTGACCTAGACTTTCTCCAGTAATCAAAGTATCATATTTATTATGCTGTGCTATTTTTTCTCCAATCCTCATCATAAATCTTCTTGAAATAATTGTCATTTCTTTTTCAGGGCATTTTTCATTGATTTCCTTTTGGATTTCCAAAATATTTATACTAAAAAACCTTATCTTACCAGTATACCTTGTTAAAATTTTAGCTAAATCCTTAACCTTTTCCTCAGCTCTTTCAGATGTAAAAGGATATGAATGGAAATGTACACAACTAATTGATAAACCCCTCTTTGCCATCATGAACCCAGCTACAGGACTGTCTATACCTCCTGAGAGTAACAATAATCCCTTACCACTTGTACCCACAGGCATACCTCCATATGTCTTAATCCTTTCAGTATAAATATATGCGTACTCTTTTATGTCTATATATAGGTATAAATCTGGATTATGAACATCTACTTTCAAATCTTTGATTTCACTTAATATTGCTCCACCAACCTTACTCGAAACCTCTGGTGATTTAAAAGGAAAATTCTTATCTGATCTATTAGTATCAACTTTAAATGTATCTATTTGTGATTTTTGAATTGCTTCATTCATAGCATATATAGCAGCATTACCAATGTCATCCATATTCTTAGCCACTCTTATACAAGGTGATATATATACTAAACCAAAAACCTTTTTTACTCTATTGATAATACTTGAATAATCATCAGGATTCCCTTCTATATAAATTTTGCCAATATCCTTATATATCTTTTCATAACCAATATCTTTAATATTTTTGATTATCTGTTTTATAAGTCTATCTTCAAAATATC
>CAZZCQ010000109.1:0-5218 GCA_964652285.1 uncultured Tissierella sp. | reverse complement strand
AAGATATAGATTTGCTCTATAATAAGGGATACCCAATAACATCTCTATTCAATAAAATAGATTATGTAGAAAAAAGTATAGATTTAGATATTGGAGATAAGCTATTCTTTTATACTGATGGGATTACTGAAGCTAGGGATAGCAGTGGAAGAGAATTTGGTTTAGATGAGGTTATAAAGATTATAAAAGATGGAAATGCAAATATATTAAATGTAATAGAAGACAAGATTATTAACCATAGTTGGGGAGAACAACAAGATGATTTTGCAATTGTATTATTAGAAGTTATTGACTAAAGGGCCTAGAAGCTATTCTAGGCCTTTATTATCAATTTGTATCACAAATTTGTTTGCTTGTTATTTTGGGTTAGGCTCGGTCATAAAAAGGAGGTATCCTATGGGAATTACATTAGATTATTCAAATGTTCTTGTAAAGAAAAATGAAGTTGATAATTTGGTGGGTTTTATTCAAGAGAGTCATAATCTATTGCATGGGAAAAAAGGTGCAGGTAGTGATTATTTAGGTTGGATTGATTTAACAAGTAATATTGATAAAAAAGAATTGCTTAGAATTAATGAAGTGGCTAATAAGATACAAGAAAATTCTGATGTTTTTATAGTCATTGGAATCGGAGGCTCATATTTAGGCGCGAGAGCTTGCATTGAAGCATTGAGTCACACTTTTTACAATGAGATTCCCAAGGCTGATAGAAAGGCACCACAGATTTATTATGTAGGACATAATATCTCTAGTACTTATATCTTGGATTTATTTGATGTGATTAAAGATAAGGATATAAGTATAAATGTAATATCAAAGTCAGGAACTACAACTGAGTCTGCTATTGCCTTTAGACTATTTAAAGACTATATAGAAGATAAATATGGTAAAGAAGAAGCAAAAGAAAGAATTATTGTCACTACAGATAAAGAAAGGGGTGCTCTTAGAAAGCTGGTGGATATAGAAGGCTATGAGAGCTTTATAATCCCAGATGATGTGGGTGGAAGGTATTCAGTACTCACGCCTGTAGGTTTATTACCTATTGCTGTGGCTGGTTTAGATATTGATAAGCTTCTTGAAGGTGCTCACTCTGGAGAAGATGAATATTTCAATGATGATATAAGTTCCAACTATTGTTATCAATATGCTGTCCTTCGAAATATCCTATACAAGAAGGGTAAGGGAATAGAAGTGTTAGTCAATTATGAGCCTGCAATGACCTATTTAGCAGAATGGTGGAAACAACTCTTTGGTGAATCTGAAGGAAAAGATGGGAAAGGAATATTTCCAGCTTCAGTAAATTTTACTACTGATTTACATTCTATGGGCCAATATCTTCAAGATGGTAGGAGAAATCTATTTGAGACTACCATCAATATAGTAAAGGCCCAGAAGGAAATAGTATTAGAGAATTCTGAGGATAATCTAGATGGTCTTAATTTCTTAGCTGGTAAGAGTCTTGATTTGGTGAATAAAAAGGCTTTTGAAGGAACTCTAAAAGCTCATATATCAGGTAATGTGCCAAATATCATTATCAATGTACCTAAATTAGATGAATACTATTTTGGGAAATTGATTTACTTCTTTGAAAAAGCCTGTGCAATGTCAGGATATCTATTAGGTGTAAATCCCTTTGATCAACCAGGAGTTGAAGAGTATAAGAGAAATATGTTTCAATTATTAGGGAAACCTGGATATTAGGCAAAATAGAATGTAAAATATTTAAATGGATACAATAGAAAATATCTTATCTAGAAAGGTGTTTTAAATGAAAACATTTTTGAAGGTATTTATTGTATCCATATTTTTCTTTTTTGTAGCATTTTATATAGGAGCACAAGTTAGTATTGAAAATACTAAAGCGGAGGCTGGAGGGAATATAGATATTGGATTTGCTGAAAATATCAATATTCCAGAAACACTTCTTACAAAATTAGAAGTTGAACCTAAAGAAGCAGAGGAATTTGCTTCTTTAGAGGAGGCTTATGAGAAGAGTAATAGAATCAATTTTCTAATATTAGGAATGGAGGATGTAAGAAGTGATACTATAATACTTGCATCCTTCTGTCAAGATAGTAAGAAGATTGACTTAATTTCTATTCCTAGAGACACATATGTTCATAGGAAGGGTTATGATGCGGGGGATAAAAGGAAGATCAACAGTGTATATTATGACCATGGAGTGGATGGAGTCAAGCAAACTGTTTCCTACATATTACCTGATTTACCTATTCATAATTACATCATGATAGATTATGATGGTGTAGAAAAGATTGTAGATTTAATAGGTGGCGTGGAGGTAGATGTTCCATTCCACATGAAATATAAGGATCCTACATCTGACCCCCCATTGGATATCAATATAGAAGCAGGGAATCAAATCTTGGATGGTAAACAATCTCTAGACTTTGTTAGATATAGAAAGGGCAATAATAGAATGGGATATAGAGATGGAGATTTAGGACGCATTAAGGCTCAACAGAGCTTCTTAAAAGCTTTTACCTCTAAAGCAAAGGAAAATATATTATCTGTTATTATCAAAGGGCTTCAATATGTAAAAACTGATATGGGATTGATTGATGCATTAGCTTTGGGAAGAAGTGCTATTGGTATTTCTGAAGATAATATTGAATTTAGAACCTTGCCCGGTAATGATGATTTAAGAACAGTAAATAAGAGTATATATTCATATTACATCTATAATGAAAGAGAAATCAAATCGATGTTAGAAGGGATATATAATGTAAAATAGTGGGACAGAAGATATCATCGTCCCACTATTTTCTTCAAACAGCTGTTTTTTCTTTGCCTTTTTGCTTGGACTTTTCAAGCATGGATTCTCCAATTAAGTAAACATTGCCTGCACCCATTGTCAATACAATATCCCCATCTTTAATATTCTTAAATAAATAGTCCTCTGTTTCTTCAAATGTTTCCAAATAGATCGCATTTCCAGATTCTCTATTGACAGCATTTGCTAAATCTCTAGAATGTATTTCACCATTATCAGATTCTCTTGCTGCATAAATATCAGTTATTATTACTCTATAAGTATTTTTAAAGGATTTTGAGAAACTATCCAGTAATATCTTTGTTCTAGTATAAGTATGAGGTTGGAATACACAATATATCTTCCCAGTATTATTTATTGACTTCAATGTGGCTTGTATTTCAGTAGGGTGATGAGCATAATCATCAATTATTTTAACACCATCAATATATCCTTTTAATTCGAGTCTCCTATGAACACCTGTATATAAGGAGAGATAACGGATTATTTCTTCCATGCTAACTCCATGTATATAAGCTGTTGCAATTGATGCTAAAGAATTATAAATGTTATGTTCACCCATTACATGTAAGTCTATTGGATAATATCCTACATTTCTTATCTTTAAAGTATATGATGGGTATCCTTCACCTGAAAGCTTGATGTTTTCTGCCCTAAAGTCACATTCATTGTTGATTCCAAATGTGATGATATTAGCCTTTGTAGCTTCTATCACATTGTGTGCATGTGGGTCATCAATATTAATTATAAGATTGCTATCTTTCTTTAGGTTTTTACCATATTTGACAAATGTCTCAATTATATGGTCCATATCTCTAAAGTAATCAAGGTGATCCTCATCAATATTTAATATAATTGCAGTTGTAGGAAAGTACTTTAATATGTTTGCTCTATATTCACATGCTTCCGTTAGGACATAATCCTCACTTCCCAGTTTTACATTTCCTCCGATGTCATCTAATTCCCCACCTAAAAGAACAGTAGGGTCTAAATTGCCATGATTTGTTATAGTAGCTAGCATGCTAGTTGTTGTAGTTTTTCCATGAGTACCTGATACAGCAATTGAATATGGATAATTTTTCATCAATGCACCTAAGAAAGTAGCTCTGTCTACTGTTTCAACACCAGATTGAAATGCTGCCATCAACTCTATATTGTCACTTGATATTGCATCAGTATAGATTATCAAGTCAGCACCTTTAATATTATCTTTTTGATGATTTATGTAAATAGTTGCTCCTATACTTTCTAATCTTTGAACTATGTTATTATATTTTGTATCTGTACCACTGACATGATACCCTTTATCTAATAGTATTTCTGCTATACCACTCATACTAATGCCACCAATGCCAATAAAGTGTACATGTTTATATTTATTGTCTCCTAGAACAATGTTGAACATAAGATTTCCTCCTATATGTCTTCATTTTTAGTCTATAATTTATAAAGTTCATTTTTATTATTACCATATATAATAATATTATTGTATTCCAACTATTTTATTTTGCCACTGATTGATTATATCATACCAGAATATATTTAAAAGGACAATTCTACAAAAATTTTCAAAAAATTAAAATATTTCAACAAAAAAGAAGGAGTTTTTGAATCTTTGGAGAATATCTAATATATGCAATATTTTGATATTAAACTTTTTCTTCTAGGAAGGTGGTGAAAGACAATGAAGATCACAGACGTCAGAGTAAGAAAGGTGACTGAGGAAGGCAAAATGAAAGCCATAGTATCTGTAACATTCGATGATGAATTTGTTGTACATGATATTAAAATCATCGATGGACAAAATGGATTTTTCATTGCTATGCCAAGTAGGAAAATGGCAGACGGTGAGTTTAGAGACATTGCTCATCCTATTAATTCCACCACTCGTCAAAAGATTCAAGATGCAGTTTTTGCTGAGTATGAGAAGAGCTTAGCCACAGAGTAATAATAGAGCCCTAGGGCTCTTTATTACTTTTTTGGTTGTACTTAAAAGATAAGTTATTATATAATTAAATAGGATAAATTATTTTGAATACTAAAAAGAGGTGGGAATATGGATATTTCTATTATCCTTGCTGCAGGTGAAGGTACAAGAATGAAATCAAAGTTACCAAAGGTTGTGCATAAAATTTGCGGAAAGCCTATACTAGAATATGTAATTGATGCAAGCAAGGGTGCAAATGTTCAAAAAAGTGTAGTAATTATTGGACACGGTGGAGATATTGTAAGAGATTGTATCAAAGTTAAGGATATATACTTTGAAAACCAGCCGATTGGGGAAAAAGCACCATATGGAACAGGCTTTGCAGTCATGCAAGCTATTAATCATATTGATGATGATAGTAAGGTAATTGTCTTGAGTGGAGATACTCCCCTTATTACAGAGGATACCATTGACAAACTATTTGATTTCCATAATAATGG
>CAZZCQ010000108.1:1410-5227 GCA_964652285.1 uncultured Tissierella sp. | reverse complement strand
TAATACCAAAAGCTCCATAAATCTCTTTATAAATGTAGATTTTCCTGTGCGAACTGGCCCAACAATCCCAGCATAGATATCCCCCTCTGTACGTTCTGCTATATCATTGTATATATCGAATTGCATCATAAGAACCCCCTTACTATTATTCAGTACTAATATTATATATATACGTGAAATAATAATAAATATTACAAGCTAACAGAAAAATACCTGCTAAATTTAGCAGGTTCACCATTCCAAGTTATTAATTGATACAATATTCTCCATTTCAAATTTTTTATCTCTACCCATTAGATTTAAAACTGATTCTTCTACAGATTTATCCTCATATAATACTCCATACAACTCATTAGTGATTGGCATATCAACCTCAAATCTTTTAGCTAATTGGTAAGCTGATTTAGTTGTCTTTATTCCTTCTACAACCATGCCAACATCTTCTATAGCCTCTTCCACGGATTTGCCTTTGCCTAGGAGAATCCCCGCCCTCCTATTTCTACTCAACATACTAGTGCAAGTAACTATCAAATCTCCAACACCAGATAACCCCGAAAATGTATTTATATTGGCACCCATTTGTTCTCCTAATCTGGCAATTTCAAAAAGACCTCTAGTCATAAGTGCAGCTTTAGTATTATCGCCATAACCTAGTCCATCAGATATTCCAGCTGCTAATGCTATAATATTCTTTAGAGAACCTCCTAATTCAACTCCCACAACATCAGGATTTGTATAAACCCTAAAATAAGATGTCATAAAAATATCTTGTACATATTCAGCCACATCTTTATCAACAGATGCTGCTACTATAGTTGTTGGGATATCTCTTGCCACTTCTTCAGCATGTGATGGTCCAGAAAGAATTGCATATTTGTTATTAGGTAAGATTTCACTGACTATCTCAGATACTTTCATCAAGGTATCATTTTCTATACCCTTAGCAACATTTACAATAATCTGATTATTTTCTATATGATTTCTGCTATTAAGTAAAATCTCTCTTATCCCATGAGAGGATACAGACAATAGAATAATGTCCTTATCTTTAATTGTTAATTCAAGATTATCGCATATATTCAAATCATCAGGTATTTTGATTCCAGGGAGATATTTCTTATTCTCCCTTTTGGCTAAAATATCTTCTATCTGTTTTTGATTTCTTAACCACATATCTACTTCAAAGCCTTTTTTTGAAAGTAAGATAGCTAAGGAAGTTCCCCAACTACCTCCACCTATTACACCAATCTTAATTCCCATTAAATCACCTTCCAATTTTGTTTTCAGTTCCAGTTAATAATCTATTGATATTGGATCTATGCCTAATTATCGATAAGAATGCTAAGAGTAGAGTTGTGATAAAATGTGCCTTACTAAAATCACTTGCTATTAAAGCATAGGATATAGGAATAGATACTAAATATATCATTGATCCTAATGACACATATCTAGTAATAAAAATACTTATTATGGCTAAAGGTGCAGCTAGTAAAGCACTAGTAAAATGTAGTGTTGCCACTACACCTATTGATGTAGCAACGCCTTTACCCCCTTTGAATTGCATAAATATAGGCCAATTATGCCCTATAACAGCAAACAATCCACATATTAGACCACCATTATATCCCATAATAAACCGCCCAAGAACTACAGCAATTATGCCCTTAAATGCATCAAGTAGTAGGGTAATTATACCTAATTTGACACCTGCAACTCTTAAAACATTAGTTGCTCCAGCATTACCACTCCCATGAAGTCTTATGTCTATTCCTTTGGATAGCTTAGCGATAAAATAAGCTGAAGAAAAACATCCTATTATGTATCCCAATACTATTGATAATAGAATTCTCATCTTATTCACCCTTTCCTCTTTGCTTAAAATCAAATTGGATAGGAGTACCATCAAAACCAAAATGACTACGAATCTGGTTTTCTAAATATCTATGATATGAAAAATGCATCAATTCAATATCATTTATAAATATAACAAATCTAGGCGGCCTCACTGACACTTGACTAGCATAATATATCTTTAATCTCTTCCCCTTATCAGATGGAGGTTGATTCATTAGAATAGCTTGATTGATGATATCATTTAATACTCCTGTGCTTATTCTTAAATTATAGTTGTTATTGACAACATTGATCAAATCCAATAGTTTGTTAATCCTTTGCCCAGTTTTTGCAGAGATAAAGATTATCGGTGCATAGCTTATGAAAGCTAAAGTTTCTCTTAAATCCTTTTCAAAATTTCTATAAGTCTTTGCATCTTTATCCACTAAGTCCCATTTATTGATTGCAATAATAATAGCTTTGCCATTGTCATGTGCATAACCAGCAATTTTTGTATCTTGTTCTGTAACACCTTCAATAGCATCTATTACCAATACGCATATATCAGACCTATCAACTGAGGCTAAGGTCCTGACCACAGAAAATCTTTCAACATCTTCATATATTTTCTTTTTCTTTCTTAGCCCTGCAGTATCTACTAATACATACTCATGTTCTCCGTATGTAAAATAACTATCTATAGAATCTCTAGTTGTACCAGGAATATTGGTAACAATAACCCTTTCCTCTCCTAAAATATAATTTATTAGAGAAGATTTGCCTACATTTGGCTTGCCTATAAATGTTACCTTAACTAAATTATCTTTTTCTTCAATGTCCTTATTTACTGGGAAATACTTTACCACTTCATCTAATAGATCCCCTATTCCCAATGCCTGCTCACCGGATATTAATGCAGGTTCTCCAAAACCAAGTTCATAAAATTCATAGATTTGTGGAGGTGTCTTGTGGGTGTCAATTTTATTTCCTACAAGAATAACATTTTTACTAGACTTTCTCAATATATTGGCAATTTCCCTATCGGTGCTGGTTAATCCCTCTATGCCATCTACTACAAATAGAATAACATCAGCGGTGTCTATGGCTACCTCAGCTTGTTTCCTGATATTAGACATTATTGCATCTTCATTATTTGGTTCCAATCCACCAGTATCAATCAATGTAAAGTGATTATTTAACCATTCTGCTTCTGCATAAATTCTATCCCTAGTAACTCCTGGGGTATCTTCAGTGATAGCTATCCTTTGCCCAACAATTCTATTGAATAGAGTGGATTTTCCTACATTGGGTCTTCCTACTATACATACAATTGCTCTCTTCATCAATTCACCCCTAATAACTTACTTATAATATCTTTACCCGAAACTTTAGATACAATCACATTTGTAGCTAATTCTTTGGATGCTTCATCCAGGCTTATATTGTCTAAAAATATCTCTTCATCACACTTCATCATTGAAATGGGTATAATAATAGCATCTGACTCTTTACCTTTTAATTGAGAAATCAAGTCAATACCTGTAACAAGGCCTGAAACAGTAATTTTATCCCCAAAGAAATTATTTACTATAGGAACGACTTCTATTTCCAAACCAGGGATCTTCTTTTGAATTTTCTTAAAAATATCTACTATATAATCATAAGCTAAAATTCCAGTCGCTATAATAATTTTTTTATTTCTTCTATAGATGTTTTCAACTTTTGATAATTCCTCTTCAATCTCATATTGAAATAATCTCATCAAGCCAACCCCATTTTCTAATTGGGGAAATCCTTCATAAGCTTCATAAACAGGTGTTGTTCTATTAGCTAATGCATAAAACTCATCTGAAGGAAACACAAACCTAGTCCCTAGCTCATATAAATATTTAGTCTGAAAGCTTTCAATAAAGCTCAAAAATTCCTCAGCAGACTGTTTGTTATAGGAATCAAGAACAGCTAGTTTTTCTCTATATTTTGTAAT
>CAZZCQ010000108.1:0-1400 GCA_964652285.1 uncultured Tissierella sp. | reverse complement strand
AACAGGGACAACAGCAACTGATTCAACAGATGGATATAGTTTTGAAAGATCATATAATGTTCTTTCTAGTTCCTTGCCATCATTTACTCCTGGGACTAAAACAATCTGACAATTGATCTCCAACTTTGCATCATAGAACCTCTTTATTATATCCAATATTCTTCCAGCATTCTTATTGTTTAACATCTTTATCCTTAAATCTGGATTAGTAGTATGGATAGAAATATTTATTGGGCTAAGTCGATAGTCAATAATTCTATCTATTTCACTATCATTCATATTGGTCAAGGTAATGAAATTGCCTTGTAAGAAGGATAATCTAGAATCATCATCTTTGAAATATAGGGTTTCCCTCATATTAGGAGGCAACTGATCAATAAAGCAGAAGATACATTTGTTTCTACAATTCTTTGCTTGATCAATAAGAGGGTTTGTAAATATTATGCCTAAATCCTCATCATACTCCTTCTCAATTTCATATTCCCAAACATCACCATTTGGCTTCTTGACTTCTAAGATAATGTATTCATCACTAATCAAATACTTATAGTCAATGATGTCCTTAACCCTATTGCCATTTATAGTTAATAAGATATCTCCCGCTTCAATTTCCAGTTCTTCAGCTATACTGCCCTTTGCTACTTCTTCAATAAAATTTTTTGTTCCATTATAATTCCTTAATTCCATATTTTTCATCCTTTAAAATATATGACCTACAGAAGTATCTGTAGGCATTCAATCAATATATTGGGAATCTATCACAAAGGCTAAATACCTTTTCTTTAATAGAATCTCTATTTACATTTTCATCCAGTGCTATAGTAATTATACTGGCTATCTCCTTCATTTCTTCTTCTTTCATACCCCTTGAAGTGACAGCAGGTGTACCAATCCTAAGTCCACTAGTGATAAATGGAGATTCTGAATCAAAAGGTATAGTATTCTTATTGGTAGCCACTCCTACTTCATCAAGCAAAGCCTCCGCTTTTTTTCCTGTTAGACCAATACTCCTTAAATCTATTAATATCAAGTGATTATCTGTCCCTCCAGAAACCAATCTAAATCCTTTATTAGTAAGTTCTTCAGCTAATACCTTTGCATTAATTACTACTTGCTTTTGATATTCTACAAATTCTTCAGTCAAAGCTTCCCCAAAGGATATGGCTTTAGCAGCAATTACATGCATTAAAGGTCCTCCTTGAATACCAGGGAATATAGCCTTGTCAATTAGCTTTGCAAACTTCTCCTTGCAAAGAATTGCTCCTCCTCTTGGCCCTCTTAAGGTTTTATGAGTAGTTGTTGTAACAAAATCAGCATATGGTATTGGACTAGGATGCAGCCCTGCTGCTATTAATCCTGCAATATGAGCCATATCTACCATTAAATAAGCATCTACTTCA
>CAZZCQ010000107.1:3046-5245 GCA_964652285.1 uncultured Tissierella sp. | reverse complement strand
GATACATTATTTCCGGGTTGACACATACCCTTTCAGTGAAATTTCTCTAAATCAAAGATTTAGGAAATTTCTACTGTTGGGCACAAGTAGGTCAACCCTACAATATTGTAATTACAAGGTTTATGTAGGGGCAGACCTGTGTGTATGCCCGATTTATTATGTGGCATAATTTATCTTATATGTAAAATAGTATTTGACAAGTTAGATTTTTAATGGTATCATATATGAAAATTCAATAAAAATCCTCATCCACCCGGGTGAGGTAGAGGCGCGGTAACTATGAGTAACCTTGTGAAGGACGGAATCCTGTGAAGTTTGGAGAAAGGGGTTATCGCCGAAGTTTTAGAAACCAAAATCTAAAGCTGGGACTATATCGAATAGGTATAGGACTGCCATTATAGTATTAGCTCGATACTATACTTGGAGTGCTATCTCACAATGAGCAAGAAAGGGGAGAGGATTGTTAGCTTAGCTATTTATCTATGTACGCAAGCACCTGACAATACTGTCAGGTGCTACTTATATTTTAGACAGATGATTATAACAAATATTAAAGGGAGAGATAATAATGAATAGAAGAATATTAGTATTGCTTGCGATAATGTTAATTATACCAACTGTATTAGTTGGATGTGGGAGTAGTAATGGAGATGATACTTTAGTAGTGGGTTTAGAAGCAGGATACCCACCATTTAACTGGACTCAAATGGATGACTCCAATGGTGGAGTAAAAATTCAAGGCACATCTGAATATGCAGGTGGCTATGATGTTGAAATAGCAAAGAGAATTGCTGAAGGGTTAGGCAAGGAACTAGTGGTAGAGAAAATTGAATGGAGTGGATTGTTACCAGCCTTAGAATCAGGAGTTATAGATGTAATAGCTGCGGGGATGTCTCCAACAGCTGAGCGTAAAGAATCCATAGATTTTTCAGATAACTATTATAAATCAGATTTGGTAATGGTAGTAAGAAAAGGTAGTGAATATGAAAATGCTACATCAATCCATGACTTTTCTGGAGCAAAGATAACAGCTCAACAAGAGACCTTCCACTATACAGTAATAGACCAAATAAATGGTGTTATAAAAGATACAGAGATGACAGACTTTACAGCTATGAGGGTAGCACTTGAATCAGGAATCATAGATGGATATGTATCAGAACGACCTGAGGGAATAAGTGCATCAGCTGCAAATGAAAATTTTGCAATGGTAGTCTTTGAAGATGGCTTCGAAACATCAGATGATGATACAGCTATAGCAGTAGGAGTTGTAAAGGGAAGCGAATTAACTGAACAAATCAATGAAGTATTAGCTGGTATTTCAGAAGAAGAACGCCAAGAGATAATGGATCAAGCAATAGAGAATCAGCCAGCAGGGCAATAGGATAGAAGTAGTGTAAAGAGGAAGTGTAAAGATGAGTTTGGAAATGATAAATAAGATAATCATACAATATTGGCCAATGTTTCTCCGTGGTGCAGGTATTACACTCTTAATAGCAATAGTAGGAACCATAGTGGGTTCAATTATTGGCTTAGCAATAGGGGTTGTTCGTACCATACCAATACCAGAAAGAGGACTAAAAAAAACTATACTCAAGATAGTCAATTGGATTCTAACTGCATATATAGAATTTTTTAGAGGAACACCTATGATGGTGCAGGCAATGTTCATATATTATGGTGTTGCAGGTGTATTTGGCGTACAGCTTAATAGATTGTTGGCTGGTATGTTTATCATATCCATAAACACAGGTGCTTATATGGCAGAGATAGTACGTGGGGGAATTGTATCCATCGATAATGGACAATATGAAGCAGCTGAAGCTTTGGGAATGAACCATGTACAGACTATGATGAATGTAATGCTTCCCCAAGCGATTAGGAATATATTACCTGCCACTGGTAATGAGTTTGTAATCAATATCAAGGATTCCTCGGTACTAAATGTTATAAGTGTGACAGAATTATTTTTCCAAACAAAATCTGTAGCAGGAAATACCTTTAAATTTGCTGAACCCTATTTTATCACTTGTATAGTCTACTTTATTATGACCTTTACAATCACCAGGATATTAAAATCATTTGAAAGAAGATTAGATGGACCTAAGAACTATAATATGGTAGGAAACCAGATGCAAGTCAAAGGACCAGAGGATATAGTAAGTGAAGTTGATGACCATTGGTATGGTAATTAGAATG
>CAZZCQ010000107.1:0-3036 GCA_964652285.1 uncultured Tissierella sp. | reverse complement strand
CATCAGGCTCAGGAAAATCAACTTTACTTAGGTGTATTAACCTTTTGGAAAAACCAAGTGGTGGAGAAATAATATATAAGGGTGAGAATATACTAGATGACAACTACAATATATTCACCTATAGGGCCAAGCTTGGGATGGTATTTCAGCAGTTTAATCTATTCAATAACCATAATGCATTGAGTAATTGTACAGTAAGCCAAATTAAGGTATTGAAGAGAACGCCTGAAGAGGCAGAAAAGGTGGCCATGAAGTATCTTCAAGTAGTAGGCATGGAAAGCTTCATCAATGCTAAACCTAAGCAATTATCAGGTGGACAACAACAACGGGTTGCCATAGCAAGAGCCCTTGCTATGGAACCAGATGTGATGCTCTTTGATGAACCTACATCTGCCTTGGATCCGGAGATGGTTGGAGAGGTATTAGAAGTTATGAACAATCTAGCAAATTCTGGCCTTACCATGTTGGTAGTGACTCATGAAATGGAATTTGCAAGGGATGTATCAGATAGGGTAGTATTTATGGATGCAGGGGTTATTGCCGAGGAAGGCACTCCTGAACAAATCTTCAATAATCCTAAGGAGAAAAGAACTAAGGAATTCTTACAAAGAATATTAAAATAGAAATAGTTGATAAAACCACCTAAATTCTCTTTAAAATTAGGTGGTTTTTAAAGCAATAATCATGAACATATGATAGACTAGTATATGCAAATTAATCAACATGGAGGGTCAAATATGGGATTTATCATACTATTATTTTCAGGAATCTTTTTTTCATTTAGCTCATATTTTACAAAGATAGTAACAAATATGACAAGTATGTCAGGTGTAATTACTTCATTTAGCAGATACTTACTTGGAGCTATAATTATGTTCATCTACATAATAGCAAGCAAGAAGACCTTTAAATCCAATGATTTTAAACCAGTTATTCAAAGAGCAGTATATAATAGTCTTTCCATAGTATTATTTTCTGCTGCTTTAGGGTATACAACTATGACAAATGCCAATCTGTTGAAGCAAACCTATCCAGTATTTGTCGTACTTTTGGTTCCCTTGATGTTAAAGGAAGAAAAGATTAAGAAGAGTACATATCTATATTTAGTCTTAATAATGGCTGGTTCATATATAGTAGCAGATCCTAGCTTTGGAAACATCAATAAGGGAGATCTGTTAAGCATTATAGCATCTGTAATTGCAGGTATTAGCATCATATATTTAAAGAAGGCCAGAGTCAACAATGAGGGTTATTTAATTGTATTCTATGTAATGCTCATTGGAACACTTGTCAATATTCCTTTTGCATTAAATGATCTATTGAATTTTGAGGTAGATGCCCTTCACTTTGTAATAATTTCAGCTATATTAGGTGGTCTAGGCCAGGTGTTTTTAACCTGGGGATTTAAATATGTGGATTCAGCCACAGGCTCTCTTATATCATCTAGTAGAATTGTCATCAGCACACTTATGGGGATAGTACTATTAAATGAGCCATTTAATTCTAGAATTATCATAGGCATGATGCTAATCTTAGGCTCTTTGGTGGGCTTAAGTGGATATTTTGATAAGAGGAAAACCATAGAGGGGAATTAAGGTATAAACTCTTCTATTATCTTATAGGGTTTAATTTTACCGTTATGGGGTATAACTATATCAAAATGATATAGGAGGGATTTAGTTGGATTTTAGAATAGAACATGACACTATGGGTGAAGTGAGAGTACCAGCTGACAAATATTGGGGTGCCCAAACTCAAAGGAGTTCACAAAACTTTAAGATAGGTACAGAGAAGATGCCTATTGAGGTTGTAAGGGCTTTTTCCATACTAAAGAAAGCTGCAGCTATTACAAATAACAAACTAGGGAAGCTAGATGACAAAAGAATGGATATAATCTCACAAGTATGTGATGAGATATATGAGGGAAAACTAGATGATAATTTCCCATTGGTAGTATGGCAAACTGGAAGTGGAACTCAAAGCAATATGAATCTGAATGAAGTAATTGCAAATAGGGCAAATGCAATTTTAGGAGAAAAGTTAGTGCATCCTAATGACCATGTAAATATGTCCCAGTCTTCCAACGATACATTTCCTACTGCAATGAGTATCTCAGCAGTAGTTGAAATAGAAGGTAAATTACTTCCAGCTATAAGGCAATTAAGAGATACCTTTGAAAGACTTGAAAAGGAAAACGAAGGTATTATTAAAACAGGTAGAACCCATCTACAGGATGCAGTCCCTATAGCTTTTTCCCAAGAGATAAGCGCATGGAAAGAGATGCTTTCTAAAGGAGAGCAAAGGGTTAAAGAAGCCTTAGAAGGTATGAGAGAATTAGCCTTAGGAGGTACAGCAGTAGGTACGGGGCTCAATGCTCACAAGGACTTTGGAAGAATAGTAGCAGAAGAGATAACTTCCTTAACAGACACTAGATTTGTAACTGCAGGAAATAAATTCTATTCATTGACAAGTAAAAGTGATTTAGCATATGCACATGGTGCTATGAAGTCATTAGCTGCAGATTTGATGAAGATTGCTAATGATGTAAGATGGTTAGCTAGTGGTCCAAGATGTGGGATTGGAGAAATATTGATACCAGAAAATGAACCAGGTAGCTCTATCATGCCAGGAAAGGTAAACCCAACTCAATCAGAGGCCTTGACAATGGTTGCAGTACAGGTTATTGCAAATGATGTGGCAGTTAACTTTGGAGCATCCCAAGGTAACTTCCAGCTCAATGTATTCATGCCTGTGATGATTTACAACTTTCTACAATCAGTTAGATTGTTAAGCGATGCAATCGTATCATTCGATGAGCATTGTGCATCAGGTATATTACCAAATAAGGAAAAGATGGAAGAAAACCTAAATAAATCCTTGATGCTAGTTACAGCATTAAATCCTCATATAGGATATGAAAAAGCCGCACAGGTAGCAAAAACTGCTCACAATAAGGGTTCATCCTTAAAGGAAGCAGCAGTAGAATTAGGATTCTTAACAGAAGAAGAGTTTGACAATATAATAAAACCAGAAACA
>CAZZCQ010000106.1:2479-5307 GCA_964652285.1 uncultured Tissierella sp. | reverse complement strand
TTCCCGCGTATGCGGGGGTGATCCTAGAGATGTTCTTTATGATAGTTGACAAAGAGCGTTGTTCCCGCGTATGCGGGGGTGATCCTCGTGTATCCTATACAACTCCCACAACCAACGCGTTGTTCCCGCGTATGCGGGGGTGATCCTACAGATAAAACAAGCGACTTTCAGGCGGGCGTGTTGTTCCCGCGTATGCGGGGGTGATTCCTAATGTAAATAATTAAAATCCAAGAAAAAGAATGAGGTTGTTGAGGAAATATGATTACCCACCAAAAGTGGTGGAACATGTCTAGAAGTAGTCGTGAGACAAGCAGTATTTATGAGGAGATTTATTAATTAGGTATAGTAGTGGGAATAAATCAGGATTACTTGTTAGGCTAGGATAAGAAATAAAAGAGAGGAGGTATGATTTATTAATAATTTTAGGAATAATGCAAGTAAATTTATAGATATTTTTAATGAATTAGAAGATTTTATGAATAAAATGCTATAGTACATAATCCCAATTCGTGGACATTTAACTCTATAGCAGAGCTGCATGATGGGATAGTATCAATGTATGAGGATTTATTAGAAAAGGTAACTAATCCTCCACTAGCTCTAGATAGTATAGCTATATCAGCTAATAAAATCTTCATAACTACTCAAGATTCTAACACGATTGAGTTTATGGAATAATGAATAAAAACATATATACTCATATACCAGTTATTGAAGAAGGAGAATCGATAGGGATATTTAGCGAAAATACTATATTTTCATATATTGTAGAAAAACAGGAGATGCTTTTAATTTCTCTAGACTTTCTCTTTTCAGAAGCTAATCCTTCTAAATATCTGTCAATAGTTTTTCTACCGCAATTAAATCTTCTAGTTAGTTCACTTTCTTAATATTTACAAGATATACGAATTGAATAAAAACACAGTTTTGACAGTTTTAGTTTAATCTACAGTTCTAATTTAATAAATTTAATTACAAAAATATTAAAACAATTGTTAAAGCTATTGATTTTTTGGATTAAAAGGTATATGATATACTTGTTAGATGATAATGATTATCATTATCAGCATGAAAGGGGAGATAAAATTGACACTTGCTATGGTTCCATTAGGTGAAAAAAGAGTAATTTTAAATGTTAGGTGTAAAGATGATATGAAACGACACCTTCAAGATATGGGCATTGTAAGAGGTGAGAGAGTGCAGGTTTTGGGTGAAAATCAATCAGGGCTTATTTTATTGATAAAAGATGCTAAAATTGCGCTTAATCGCGGATTAGCTTCGTTGATAATTGTTGAATAACAAAATAGTATTGGAGGAAGGTAAATGGTTACATTAAATGTCTTGAAGCCAGGACAAGAGGGTACTGTTGTATCCCTTGGAGAAAAAGGACCAATGAAAAGAAGAATTATGGATATGGGAGTTACTCCTGGAACCTTAATTAAAGTGATAAAGGTGGCACCTTTGGGAGATCCAATTGAGGTAAATATTAGGGGATATGAACTTAGTCTTAGAAAGTCAGAAGCAGAACATATACAAGTAGAGATTTAATTTATGCCCCGCAGTTAGCTTAGGCTAACTAATATAATAAAGGAGGATGGCTTATGGAATATACAATTGCTTTAGCTGGCAATCCAAATAGTGGAAAGACAACACTTTTTAATGAACTTACTGGTTCCAAACAGCATGTAGGCAACTGGCCGGGTGTAACAGTTGACAAGAAAGAAGGTATTTACAAAAAAAATAAAAATATAAATATCTTGGATTTACCAGGAACATATTCGCTATCACCATATTCAGAAGAAGAAGTTATTGCAAGGAATTACATAGTAAAGGACAAGCCAGATGCAGTAATAGATATTGTGGACGGGACTAATATTGAAAGGAATTTATATCTTACTTTACAAATTGCAGAAACTAAAATTCCTATGGTTGTTGCTATAAATATGATGGATGAAGTAGAGGGGCAAGGGGATAAAATAGATTGTAATAAATTATCCGAGATTCTGGGAGTTCCAGTATTACCTATTGTTGCAAGAAGTGGTAAAGGAATAAAAGACTTGATGGATGCATCAGTTAAAGTTGCACAAGAAAAAGCTAGTCCCAAGGACTTAGATATATTTGATGATAATATAAATTCGGCAATACAATCTTTATATGAGGTTTTAGATGACTCTAAGGAAGGTGGTTCTTCATCTGATACAGATATTATTGTTGAAGAATTGCAATGGAAGGCTATTAAACTAGTTGAAAATGATGAAATAATACTTGATAGTTTATCTGATAACCAAAGAGCTTCTGTTGAGAAAATTATTGAAGAGGCTGAAAAACATGCAGATGGTGATTTAGAGGCTAAAGTTGCTGATTTAAGGTACCAGTATATAGGAAAGATTGTAAAGGCATCAGTTAAAAAGGCTAAAAAAGGATATGTTGAAACTAAATCAGATAAAATAGACAAGATTTTAACTAATAGAGTATTAGCACTTCCAATTTTTGCTGTTATTATGTACTTATTGTTTGCAACTACATTTAGTGAAAACTTCTTATTTATAGAAGGTCTTCCAAGTCCAGGAATATGGTTAGCAGGTTTGGCAGAAGGCCTTTGGGGAGGATTTGCGGATATAGTAGATGGTTTAATTGCAGATGCATCTCCAGTTTTATATTCTCTTATTATGGATGGTATTATTGAAGGTCTAGGAGCTATTATTGGTTTTATTCCATTGGTATGGGTACTTTATATATTAATATCATTCTTAGAAGACTGTGGATATATGGCACGTATTGCCTTTGTCATGGATAGAATATTCCGTAGATTTGGTCTTTCAGGTCGG
>CAZZCQ010000106.1:0-2462 GCA_964652285.1 uncultured Tissierella sp. | reverse complement strand
ATTTATTCCATTGTTAATGGGATTTGGCTGTGGAGTTCCTGCTATAATGGCTACAAGAACCCTTGATACAGAAAAGGATCGTAATATAACAACTGTAATTACTGGATTTATGCCATGCGGAGCTAAGTTGCCAATATTTGCAATGTTTGTTTCAACATTCTTTGCAGGTGATAACAAAACATTAGTAACATATTCACTATATGTATTGAGTATTGTTGTGGCAATTATAGTTTCCTTGCTATTGAATAAATTTATATATAAATCTCAAGCATCAAATTTTGTTATGGAACTTCCAAGATATCGTCTCCCTACCTTAAAAAGTATTGGGATTCATGGTTGGGAGAAGGTAAAAGGATTTGCTATAAAAGCTGGAACAGTAATTTTTATATCAACAATTTTAATCTGGGCATTGAGTAATTTTAACTTTGATTCCTTTAATGGTGTAAACGCAGCAAATAATGAAGATGAAGGTATAATGTGTGAAATGGATGACAGTTTCTTAGCATCTGCTGGTAGTGCTATTGCACCAGTATTTAAACCATGAGGCTTTGGTGAATGGAGACCAACGGTAGGTGTTGCAACTGGTTGGATTGCTAAAGAAATGGTAGTTGTAACAATGGCACAACTATATGATGATGATGTCACACCAGAATATTTGGAAGAGTTCTTCTCCCAATATGATGGAATTGAATTAGAAGAATTAGGATTTGAAGGTGGAGTATATGATGAGGAAGTTGCTTTTGATGTCTATTCTGAAGGTATCCTTTGGGAGGGAGAAGATGAAAATGCTCTACCAACTATGAAAGAAGATATTAAAACAAAACAAGCTGCTTATTCATATATGGTCTTTAACTTGTTATGTATGCCTTGTTTTGCAGCAGTAGGTGCTATGAAGAGAGAATTAAAGACTTGGAAACATATAGGTGTTGCTGTTGCTGTTCAAATGTTGACAGCATATGTAGTAGCCTTTATCGTCTACAATGTAGGCAATCTAATAGTGTAGCTAATTTGTAAAGAGGAGGTAATAGATATGACAGACTTTATTATTGTTGCGGTCATATTAACTTGTGTAATTCTTAGTATAGCTTATAGTAGAAAAAGAAAAAAAACAGGACAATCTAGCTGTGGATGCAGCTGTGATGATTGTAGCACTTCATCTTATTGTAGTGATAAATAGACTAAAATTAATTGGATTTTGAAGTAAAATAAAAAGACAGCCTAGGGCCCTTGATAATATTGGGTACTAGGCTGTTTTAATCTCAAAACTCTCAAAAAACTTTTAAAAGATATGTGAGAAAAATAAAATACATTACATAAAAGTTGTTGACATATGCTCATAACCATGTATAATGTAAATATAAGGAGCATATGCCCATAATATATACAAGGAGGTGTAGATATGGCAGGTAGAGATGGAAGAGGACCAGTAGGAATGGGACCAATGACAGGAAGAGGCTTTGGGCCATGTAGTGGATATTATCCTACTAGACCAACATTTGGACGCAGACCTAGATATGGACTGGGATTTAAAAGAAGATATGGATATTCTAATTTAGATCTATATGAATCCTATCCAATGGACGAAAATATGGAAAGAAATCTAATAGAAAAAGAAAAGATTATTCTTGAAACTAGACTTAAAGAGATAAATGACATGTTGGATGAATCACAAAATGAAGATTAATAATAACTAGGGGGAATAGACTTTCTATTTTTCCTAGTAGATTTTTACTAAATATAAAATTAATTATTGATGAAGGGTTTGAAGTATTATGGAAAAAGGCTACATAAGCATTTATACTGGGAATGGTAAGGGTAAGACCACTGCAGCTTTTGGCCTCGCTGTAAGGGCTCTCTTATCAGGAAAGAGGGTTTTTATTGGTCAATTTGTTAAGGATATGGAGTACAACGAGACAAGGCTTGTTGAGTATTTTGACAATATTGAAATAAAGCAATTAGGTAAGGGGTGCTTTATATTAAATTCTCCAAATGATGAAGATATAAAGGCTGCAAAAGATGGCTTGGAAGAATGTAATGAGAAGATGTCAAGTGGAGAATACGACTTGGTTGTTTTGGATGAGATTACTATAGCTTTGTATTTTGAGCTTTTAGATGTTGAAGAAGTATTAAATGTATTGAAAAATAAAGCTTACAATACAGAAGTTGTCTTGACAGGGAGATATGCCAGTAAAGAGTTAATAGATATTGCTGATTTAGTAACTGAAATGGTTGAAGTAAAGCATTATTATAGCCAAGGTGTTTTATCAAGGGATGGTTATGATTGTTAGCGATAGGAGGGGGATAATTTGGCAAGACCAGTAAAATTAAGGAGAGTATGTAGTCTGCCTGAGGATAGTAAATTTGGCCCTCTTGGTTCACCAAGAGATCATAAGGATTTCATAAACATGGAAATAGATGAATATGAAGTCATAAGACTTATTGACTTAGAGGGATTTTCTCAA
>CAZZCQ010000105.1:1352-5369 GCA_964652285.1 uncultured Tissierella sp. | reverse complement strand
TCAAATATTCGTGGGTAAAATTAAGCGCATCTGTCGCTACCACTTTTCCTGTAAGCTTCTGCCCTGTTTCCACTTTAAAATTATCGTCAATTTCGATATTACCGATGTCTACAAAGTCCATATCATAATAAATTGAATTTATGGAATCTAACTTATTATTGTTATATGTACCATAAACATCATATCTTTCATTTATTTCCCTTGATAAAGCCTTTCCAACTAATCCACTTGCTCCAAGTATTAAAACCCTTTCCACAAGGATTCCCCCTCTAATTAAATAAATATTATTCTAATGAACCTTATATAAGTTATTAGCAATAGTAATCTTACAATTGGAATTTAATCATTGCTCTCTCTCAAATACTAAATCCATCTCCTCTATATGGCCAGTCCCCCTCTGTAAAGCTGGAATAAATCCAACATATCTCCAACCTTCTGACGCTCTTTGATTGATAATTTCTTTATATTCTTCAGTTTTGTATTTGTTACCAGAAACCCCCCAACCGAAAAAATCACTACTAATGCGTTCATATTCATAGATGTACATTGAAAAAATCCTCCTTGATATTCTAATTGATTGGTATGGCAGATAAATTTTTTATTACTAAAGATAAATTTACTGATCCACACATTTATCCTCAGTATATTGTAATCCAGCATCTCTATCATATCCATAAACATGTCGTAGTTCAAAGGGCTCAATTATCTCTATTGCAATAATACTGCCATCTTTTATGTAAAATGTAATATCCCTTAGTTCATTGGTCTCGGGTGTAAAAGGCTGCCACATATATGCATAATCAAAATCATATTTTTCATCAAGACCTTCTAAATTACCTTCATCATATCCTATTATATCTATTACCGATAAACCGCCACTCCCTGAAATAGCCTCATTCTTATCGATATAATACAAATCATTTTCATATGCTGTTAAGAGTTCTTCTTCAGTGTTGCCTACTGCAATGTTTTTATTAGTCATAACACCCTCAATATCTGACCATAGATAGGATATATATTCCACATTATCAGGCTGGTAATAATGAGTTCCAATCATTAAGTCTCCTTTATCTAAGTTGAACCAATATCTTTTATACTGATAAGGCAGCTTTTTTCAGCATCTTTTGAAACTATATTAAACCCATTTCTTCAAGATTTATAATTAGCTTATTATATGCAGTATCTGAAATTTGTTTAGAACATGCAACTAAGTAGACAGTAGCCATAAATAATAAAATAATTAAAGATGTTTTGCTCATTTCCTTTTTCATAGAACCCCACCTTAAATTTTCATCAATGTCTTTCCCTTTGAAAACTACAATTTATATGACATAAGCAATGAATCATTTGTCTTCTTTACAGACATCTATCCAATCACTAAAAGATGAGTGGCACTCCAATTCTTCTATTGTTAATTTCACAACACTGTTTTCACTTCCAGCAGCTGGATATACTATTTCATTTTGCTTAAGAGAAACATCCAAATAGATTGACACATTAGGCGCAACCGCAAAAGGGCATACTCCACCTAAATCATGTCCAACATATTTCTCTACCAGTTCTCTGGGAATCATTTTAGATTTTTGATGAAATGTGGCTTTAAATTTTTGATTATCAATTTTTGTATTTCCTGCTGTTACAATCAAAATAGGCATATCATTCACCAAAAAAGATAGTGTTTTTGCAATCTGTTTTTCTTCACAACCAATCACATCAGCAGCCATTTGAACTGTTGCACTGGATTGTTCAAAAACTTTGACTTGATTAGCTAACCCGACACTTTGAAAATATCTCTGTACACTTTCGTATGACATTGTATTACCTCCTAATAGTTTCTAACCTTACTAAATTTAATGCCAGAACACCATAACTTACAAATTAAATGATATCTATCTATCAAATATGAAAGATTTTATCACTGCAAAGTATTCCCTTATATATTGTGGTACTACTATGGTTGCTGGTACTTCCGCAGGTAATCCATAGGCCTTAGCCCCAAGTCTATTAGCCAATAGCTTGGACCTGAAAATATGAAACTTATTGGTCACCAATAAGACTCGAGGATTTTCTAAATCATCAATTTCTTTTATGATGTTTAAACTATTACTAATATTTTCAAATGTACTTGTGGATTTATCCTCAATTATTACTCTGTTTTCATCTATTCCATTATTGATTAAGTATCTTTTCATTGCTTCTGCTTCTGATATGTATTCATCTGGACCTTGACCACCTGATGCTATTACCTTTAAACTAGTATCATTATATAAATATTCTCCTGCTACTTTTAGTCTTTCATATAAGGCTGGTGACGGGACTTCTCCATAAAGTCTAGCCCCTAGAATAATCATATAGTCAACATCATTTGTATCTTTAATATTTCCATTTAAAATGATTAAACCTTCTATCACTACAAAAGTAATCAAAAACAATACAATTAGTGACCTGGTAATAAATAGAATTGTCCTCTTGCTTTTCATGTTATTTATCCTCGATTGCTTTTCTTTCTCTGTCACTTAAATAATATTAGGATACTACTCTTTACACTTTGAGATAATTATATCATTTTAGAAAGAATTAATAGCCATTTTTGAAGATTGTAATAATATTGTAAAGAATACCTTTATATAAGAACTATCGCAACCTAATGTTATGGACAAAAAAGCCAAATGTCCTGTCCCCCCGGCTTCTGTCCCCCCGGCTTTTCACTAATTTGACTACCTCTTAACTATAAGACATTTTGGTTTATCAAACCCATTAGCAGAATCCAAGAATTCTAAGTCCTGTATACTTAATTCATTAATATTAACAGAATTAATACTTGCTGCTTCATTATCATCCACCCATATGCTCCATATTTCAATTTCATCTAATGTTTCAAGTTGTTCTTTTAAATAATCAATAAGCTCTTTTGCCCTTGTCTCAGTATATCTCCAATCTAAGTTCGAGAAATATCTTTTATTTGAATAATCTTTCTCATATCCACAATAAAGGTAGCAACTATTCTTAATCTCAATATCGTGTAAATATCCTTTGTAAAGGTTCTCGACTTCTTTTAATGATCTATCACTTGCTAAAAATTGAAATATACTCAATGTCTTATCCTCATTTCTAAATATAATTTGATATACAAAAATACAGACCAAATCTTTATCGATTTTGTATATCAACTATGTTTTTCATACTAATTGGTAAATTTGAAAGTTCTGTAGCAAAAAACCTTGGAAAAACCGTATATTTATCAAGTTCTTCTATTGATAACCAAATAAGTTCTTCCTTAATATCATTTTCAGTTTTTGAGCTACATATAATATCTTTAATCTTTTCCGTCATCTTCATCAGATAATAAATTGAAAGCTCATGAAAGTGTTCTTTGCTGTCTTTTTCATCAAAGAACTGCTCATGAAAGAATACTACTCTATCAATCTCCATGTCAATACCCAGTTCTTCTTTGACTTCTCTTTTAACTGCTTCTTCACAGGTCTCATTGAAATGTACTCTACCACCAACACTATAAAAATAGGTTGATTTATGATTTTTAACAACTAAAATATTACCATCATTTATAATAATTGCTCCAACTCTATAATTAAATCTTCCATACCTGGTTTGAAATGTTAAATCCACATTGGAACACCACCTCTTTAGAATTAATCATTTATCATAATAATCATACTTACAAAATGGGCACTTTGGGTAATCAATATCGTGGATTCTACCACAATTTGGACATTCCATCTGATCAATTTGATCTTCTACTCCTTCTTCCATTTGGAAAAACTCAAACTTTCCACATTGATCACATTTATATATATCTACTTCCAGTGCTCCAGCTATATAATTTGGTAAATCACCTAAAAACAATCCATATTCACCCAACTGAATTTTCTCACTTTTAATATATCTCATTGAATCATCACATCGTAAACAATTTAAATCTCTTACCATAAGGATTCCCCCTTTGTAATCTACTAATAAACCTTTTCCACTACAACAACTAATTCATAGTTAAAGATA
>CAZZCQ010000105.1:0-1252 GCA_964652285.1 uncultured Tissierella sp. | reverse complement strand
CTACGATATATATAATTATGTCGCAATAAAACTACTTATGTAAACTAACCCTAAAATCACCATACCTTATATTATTATTCCTGCTTTGTTAGCTATTTCTTTTAAGCCTTCTTCAATTTCCTCTCGGGAAAAGTTATTTTCTTGTAAAAAATCATCTTCGAAATTATTTAATCTTTGGTAGAAATCTATCGCTACCATCATTTGTCTATTATCTTTAGGATTAATTTTTGCAAAAAGTAAATCCTCAGCTTCATTTATTTTCCCATTGGATAACAAAATCAATAATCTTTTATGTAATTCATCACTTTCTCTATAATTTTCATCTACTGATAATTCGTAAGTAGCAGTATCTTTTCCAAAGATAATTATTGATAAATACTTTATTAAATTCGAAATAATACGCATTATATAATCTTGTTTATACATAAAATTTAAACACCAACCTTTATTTGTCTCTCTGTACCCTTTTCCATTTGAGCCATCTTATATCTAAAACTGTCGCTTTTTCCTTAGTTATTATTTCATTACAAGGAAATCTTTCGCATAAACCACTCTTGCATAGATTTTGTCCCCTTTATGAAAACCTTTACTTTGCGTAAAATTGCTAACTCAAGCTATATTAATAATGACTAATTCAAAAGTCTAACTAGATTATGTTTTAATAATACCATACGATGATGTATAAAATAACCCAAATATTAATTTATACCAATTTTCTATATCTTATGGATAGTTTTAGAAATATCTATAATCTTATCAACAGAAATAAAAAAGGAGAGATTGTAGGATGTCTCCCACTATATCTCTCTCCGATTTTCTATTGCCTTACTTAATGTAACCTCATCAAAATACTCAAGGTCTCCCCCTACTGGGATGCCATGTGCAATTCTTGTGACCCTTACTCCTAGTGGCTTTATCAACTTTGATAGGTACAGCGCTGTGGCTTCTCCTTCTACTTTAGGATTAGTAGCTAGAATAACCTCATGCACCTCTCCATCCGATAATCTAGCTAATAATTCCTTGATTCTTATATCATTTGGTCCAATATTATCCATGGGAGATATTACCCCATGGAGCACATGGTATTGACCTTTGTAATCTCTAGATCTCTCCATAGCAATGATATCCTTAGCCCCTTCTACTACACATATGATAGTCTTATCCCTATGTGTATCTTGACAGATTTGGCAAGAATCACTGTCTGTTAGATTACAACAAGTATTACATAGTCTTATCTTTTCCTTTGCATCTA
>CAZZCQ010000104.1:0-5404 GCA_964652285.1 uncultured Tissierella sp. | reverse complement strand
ATTATACAAAATCATCAATTGTCTATCAATCATTGTAAGATTATCCTTTATAGATGACATTATATCTCTAAAAAAATCCTCTGTCAGCATATAATTAAAGTTTTTATACAATACCTTATGATCAATTTCTCCCCAGAATACATTTACTAAAGATTTAATCTGTAGTTCAAAATTTATCTCTATAGAGTCCTTCTTATATTTCCCATCAATTTTATAAATCTTAAATCCATTTTTTTGTTTCTGAGGTTGCATATCATCTAATTTAAGTAAAATAGCTGAATTTAAGTGATTTAAATAATAACCATTCTCTTCTTCAGTATTGAATAGTTCTAGTATGTCCTTATATATCGCCTCTTCATCCTCAACAAATCTACATTCAATTCTAAACCCTATTAAATCAGATAAATCTTTCAATAATTCTATAGGTCTTTCATATTTCATATATAAATTGTATCTTAATATCTTTTCTTTTAAACTTTCTGCTGATTTAATCCTATAGCTAACATTTATAAAATGATCTTTGATAAAAAAACTGTCAGTGAAAAATTTTTCTAATTCCAATGCTACTTCATCAATCTTATCTGAATTATTGTCTAGTATAACTAATGTCTCATCTATAAAGTCAAACAACTCTAGTTTCATTGTTTTCCCCCTTTTGAAATCGTTTTCATTCCCATTATAACACACTTGTATTATGGAATGATGCAAGTTAATTATTTGACAAAAGTTTTAGTCTTTTATCATCACAATACATATTGTATTAAAAAGAGGTACTTTAAATTAAGATTGATGATTATTAAAACATATCAAAATATATCAATTCTTCTGGCATCCCTTTTTTAGTCAATGAATCAACTACTGATTCTATCATAGCCCCATTGCCACATAGATATGCCTCTTTATTATAGATGTCTGTCACAAATTCATCTATTGCATTGTTTACTCTTCCCCTAAATCCATCCCAATCACTATCATCACCTATTCTAGAGAGGCATGGTACAAATTTGAAATCATATAGATTCTCTTCCAAATCCTTAAAATAATCTAACAAAAAGAGATCTTCTGGTGTCTTAGCTCCAAAATAAAATGTTGCTTTCCTTTGGATATTCATTGCTCTCATATAATTTAGAATTGATAATATAGGAGCTACTCCAGTTCCTACCGCAGCCATAATCATCTCTCTATCATTATCTTGATAGTAAAAGTCTCCATATGGACCATTTATATGAATTTCATCCTCTACATTCAAATGATGATGTACATAAGTTGTAGCTATACCCTCTGGTACATATCCTATAATTAAATCTATATACCCCTCTTCTAAAGGTGAAGAAGCAATCGAATATGCCCTATATATCTCTTCTGTATTTCCCTCATACAATGGTGCCTTTAATTGAACATATTGACCAGCTATAAAACTCATTTCTTCATCTTCCGAAAGTGCGATTCTAAGCATCTTAATCACATTAGTCAAATCTATAATCGATTCTACACTTGCCTTGTATTCCTTGATACTGAACAATTCATCAGGTATCTCTATCTTGATATCTTCTTTGACCTTGCACTGACATGATAGTCTTACATCATTTTCTATTTCTTCCTTGGTTAAGAATGGTAATTCAGTAGTGAGAACAGGGCCCCCGCCTTCATGGACTTGTACCTTACAATAACCACAGGTACCCTTACCACCACAAGCAGAAGGTATAAATATTTGCTCATTTATTAAAGTTGAAAGTAAACTACTGCCCCCATCTACTATATATTCTTTGTCATCATTTATTATTAATTTTACTTCTCCATAATTTCCTATAGTTCTATCCGCTATAGTTAACAAAAGTGCAAAGGCAGCTGAAATCAAGGTTAAAGATATGGTCGTTAATACTATAGTATTCATATTAGACCTCCTATTGAATCTGGACAATGCCTGAGAATCCTATAAAGGCCATTGCCATCAATCCGATGATAATCAAAGTAATGCCTGGCCCTTCAAGGCCTTTAGGTATAGGGGCTGTTTCCAATTTTTTTCTGATACCTGCTAAAGCTACAATGGCCAATGTCCAACCTAATCCTGAACCTATACTAAACGCTACAGATTGTATAAAATTATATTCTCGGATAATCATAAATAATGATACTCCAAGAATAGCACAATTTACTGTAATAAGTGGTAAGAATATTCCTAATGCATAGTAGAGATTTGGTAAGTATTTTTCAATTATCATCTCTAACAATTGAACAGATGCAGCAATACTAATGATAAATACTATGAACCTTAAGTACTCCAACCCTAGTGGTATTAAAATATAGTGATATAAGAGATAATTAAATATTGCTGTAATACCTAAGACTATTGTAACTGCTTGCCCAAGACCAAATGCAGTTGGTATTTCCTTTGAAACAACAATAAATGAACACATTCCTAAAAAATTTGCTAAAATCATGTTATTTGTAAATATTGATGCAATAAAAATGACAAAAGGGCTAATTTCCAACATTATTTGCTCACCTCTCCTTCGCGTCGTTTACTTACAAATACCCATATAAGTATTGCCAATAGGAAAAATGCTGCTGGTGGCATAACCATTATAGTCCAAGGAGTCCACCAACTACCCAATACCTTGTATCCAAAGATTGTTCCAAAGCCCATTAACTCTCTTACAAAGGCAATAGCTAATAAAACAAATGTATAGCCTAATCCTGCTGCAATGCCATCTAATAATGAAGGAATTGGTGGATGTTGTTGGGCATATGCTTCCGCTCTACCCATGATTATACAATTTGTAATTATCAATCCTACATAGGGGCCTAATGCTTTGCTCATCTCTGGCATATAAGCCTTCAAAAATATATCTACAATAATTACATATGCTGCTATTATCAATACTTGTATCATCATTCTTATATGTTTAGGTGTAAATTGCCTAATAGCTGATATGGTAAATGATGATATCCCTGTAACAAAGGTCAAGCTCAATCCCATTATCAATGAATTTGATAATAGATTTGTAACAGCTAATGCAGAACATATACCAATAATTTGTATTAAAACTGGGTTTTCATCCCATATTCCAGACCTAAATATCTTTTTGGCACTATACTTAGATTTAGCCACTATTCATCCTCCCTTCTATCATCAAGAAAATTTTTGATATCAATATTTAATAAGTCTCTTACCGATTGAGATGTTAGCGTTGCGCCAGATATGGCATCAACATTACCTCCAGATGCAGGTTTAAATACGATATAGTTCTCACCACTTGGATTAGAAATGTCCAATCCCCTAAATTGTTCCAAGAAATCTAAATCAGAGATCCTTCCACCTAAACCAGGTGTTTCCGAATGCTCTACGAATTCCAAGCCTAATATAGTTGTTAAGTCTGCTGATATACCAACATAAGCATCTATACTACCCCATAGACCTGCGCCTGTTGCTGGGATTGCGTATCCTGTTATTTTCCCATCATCAATGGTATAGAATAGAGGTGGATTTGTGGAATCATCCTCTTCAATATGTTGATTAAAGACTCGATTAATCTCTTCAGGATTATCAGATGGTATGGAAATATCAAAAACATATAGTATCTTCTTTCTCAAATCAGTATCCTGTAAAAATTCAATTCTTTCAGCTGTACTATAATTCAAAAAGGCTAAAACAAAAACAAATATTGCAGTAATGACTGACATGAAAATTATTGGGTAGATAAATGACTTTTGTTTCATACCCCTACCCCCTGACTTCTTGCTTTTTCTTCTTTTCTATACTTCTTAAAGGCCTTAACTCCTTCATCCATGATAGGAACGAATGTATTAGCAATCAATATTGCAAACATCATACCACCTGCAAAAAGAGCATAGCCTCTTATTATTACAGTAATAGAGCCTACTAATATGCCAAATATCCACTTAGCCTCCTTTGTCTTGGGTGCTGAAACTGGATCTGTAGCCATGAAGATTGAACCGAATAACAATCCACCTGTTAATAATCCATATAAGGGATTTGGCACAGAAGGGTTACCGATAAAATATAGGATGCTAGTCAAACCTATAAAACTAATAATTGTACTCAGCATGATTTCCCATGAAGCAACCTTCTTGTAAATTAGGTAAATACCTGCAAGTATTATCAAAATCGCGCTTGTTTCTCCAAGTGACCCAGTCACATTCCCAATAAACAAGTCTAGCTTTGATACCATTCCTCCACTGTCTCTAAATAAAAGCATAGGTGTCGCATGAGAAACTGCATCAATGCCTTCAGTTAAATACAAGCCAAAGCCTCCAGGAAATCCATTAGCGACATTTGACCATGATATGGTCAACGGCTCTGGGAATGATATATACACAAATGCTCTTGCAACTAAAGCGGGGTTATAGATATTTCTACCAAAACCTCCAAATACAGACTTCCCAAATAACACCCCAAAGATTATTCCTACAACTCCAATCCAGTAAGGTGTAGTAGCAGGAAGAGTCATTGTATACAAAACACATGTTACTAGTACCGCTTCTGATACCTTTTTTTTCCTTGTCTTTTCAAAAATGTATTCTGTAAGTACACCAAATATTGTTATGACAATAAGTAAGATTAATGATCTCCATCCAAAAAAATAAATAGAAGCCAGAATTATGGGAATCTGAGAAGTGATTACTGTTCTCATCATCTTTTGTTTCATAAATATTTTAGATAACATTAGCTCCAACAAAAACCACCTCCAAAATAGTAACAATAAGCCCTTGCTTTTTGTATAGATACCACTATTATGGATAATTATTCACCATTTACTTAAGCACATAAAAAAACCTCTTGGAGACTAATCTCCAAGAGGTATGTTTTGCTTATTCTACTACTGAAATATTCTCAGCTTGTAGTCCTTTTTCGCCTTCTACAACATCAAATTCAACATTTTGGCCTTCTTCTAAAGTCTTAAAGCCTTCTTTGTTGATTTTTGAGAAATGTGCAAATACATCATTTCCTTCTTCTGTGGTTATAAATCCATAACCCTTTTCTGCATTAAACCATTTTACTGTACCATTCATACATGTATACCTCCGAAATTTTATTTCTTTAATTCTCTGTAAAAATATCACAAATAAAATTTCTTTTATATGCTAATACATATGATTAATACAGAAATTCTTGTGTTAATAATTTACTTCCGAATTAAAGCTACAACTTCATTGTACCACCAGCTTACTTTTATTGCAAGGAATTTTTTAGCTTTTTTAATATTTAGAATATGTTGGTATCAAATTGGGTTCTTGATCATATCACTTAATATACCTTCTATATCAAAGTAACAAAAAAAAGAAACCCAATCATGAGCTTCTTTTGTACCATTAATAAGTATTATTCTTCTTCTATAAGAATCGCTTCAGTTGGGCAAGATTCCGCTGCCTCTTGAGCGTC
>CAZZCQ010000103.1:3869-5427 GCA_964652285.1 uncultured Tissierella sp. | reverse complement strand
TTAGAGCTACTATAAGACAAGGGGGATACTAACATGTTTGATTTTGATGTTGAATTTGAACAATTTGCCAAAATTAAGGTTATTGGAGTCGGTGGAGGCGGAAGTAATGCTGTAAACCGAATGATAGACCATGGAGTTAGAGGTGTGGATTTTATTGCAGTAAATACAGATAGACAAGCTTTGAATTCATCTAGAGCAGAAACAAAGATTCAGATAGGTGAAAAGATGACCAAGGGGTTAGGTGCAGGTGCTAATCCTGATATCGGAGCTAAGGCAGCTGATGAGAGTAGAAATGATATTACGGAAGTCCTTAAAGGTGCTGACATGATTTTCATAACTGCAGGAATGGGTGGTGGAACTGGTACAGGAGCAACACCCATTGTAGCTGAGCTAGCCAAAGAGCTAGGCATACTTACAGTTGGAGTGGTTACCAAACCATTTACTTTTGAAGGTAGAATTAGAATGAAACAAGCAGAAGAAGGTATTGAGAATTTAAGGAATAAAGTTGATACTTTAGTGACTATTCCAAATGATAGATTACTTCAAATTGCTGAAAAGAAGACTACTATGCCTGAGGCATTTATAATGGCAGATGATGTATTAAAACAAGGTATCCAGGGTATATCTGATTTGATATCAATACCAAATCTAATAAACTTGGATTTTGCCGATGTTGAGACAATTATGTATGATAAAGGAATTGCACATATGGGAATTGGTATAGCATCTGGTGACAACAGAGCTACTGAGGCTGCAAAATTAGCTATAAAGAGCCCATTATTGGAGACATCTATAGAAGGGGCTAAATCAGTGCTACTTAATATTACTGGAGGACCAGATTTAGGGATATTTGAAGTAAATGAAGCAGCTGATTTAATCAGACAATCAGTTGATGAAGATGCAAATATAATCTTTGGTGCAGGAATTGATGATGATTTAGCTGAGGAAATAAAAATCACTGTGATAGCAACAGGATTTGATGAGAAGAAAAGAAGCAGTAGGGATAAGTCAGGAACATCTGCTAAAGACAAAGATGGAAATATACTTGATGACTCCTTTGAAGAATTGGATATACCAATATTTTTGAGGAGAAGAGACAGAAAATAATCGTATTTTGTTGAAAAACATATCTAAATTTCTTAGATATGTTTTTTTCATGCTTAAAAATTGACAAAATTCTTATAATATTTGTCTTATAATATAAATAATTTATTAATCATAGGAGGATATTTTGTATATTATACTAGAGTATTATTTACTAGAAAATTTTATTATCAATTTTCTTGTTCTATATGCAACAAATATAATTACAAAATCAAAGCAAAAGATAAAGGGAATTGTTATTGGAACCATAGTAGCTACAATATATTCATTAGTAATATTCCTACCATCTTTTTTATTTTTGTCCAGTTTAATATTTAAGATTTTAATATCAGGACTAATTGTCTATATTACTTTTTCAAGCAAAAGTAAAGGAAGATTTCTTTACCAGTGGCTATGCTTTTATATAGTATCCTTCATATTTGCTGGCGCAATTATGGCCCTATCATCGAACTTT
>CAZZCQ010000103.1:0-3859 GCA_964652285.1 uncultured Tissierella sp. | reverse complement strand
CTTTACAAATATTCATAGCTTATTAACAAGTGAGATAAATCTCTTTGAAGTCTTTACCATAAAGCATATATTAATTGGAATAATTATTGCCTTGATAATATCCTTAATTGTTTTTGGGTTTAATCACAGAAAAAAGCAATTGGAAAAAATAATAGTAGATGCGAGGATTATCTATAAGGATAATGAAATAGGCCTTAATGCATTAGTTGATACAGGAAACACCCTAAAAGAACCTCTGACTAATAGATCAGTCTTTGTAGTAGAAGTATCTAAACTACAGAGTATTTTACCTAAGGATTTAATTAATTATTATAGAGAAGGCTTAAATGTAAATTTGGAAGATCTATTATTGAGATTCACTGATAGATTCCCTCTGATTCTATTACCTTTCAAATCCATAGGGAATGAAAGGGGTCTGATACTTGGATTTAAGCCTGATAAGGTGATTGTAAGACTTTCAAATGAATTATCCGAGATAGAAATCGACAAATTGATAATTGGGATATATAATGGAAAACTTTCCAATGAGGGTGAGTTTTCTGGGCTCTTAGATTATGATTCTATTTCCGGAAAGGAGGAAAAATGTTTAAGCTAAGATATAAGTTACAAATATTATTCTTTAAACTAATGATAAAATTCAAATTTCTTCGTCGAATTGATTATATTGGAACAGGTGAAACCCTTCCACCTCCATTAGAACCTGAAGAAGAAGAATATTATATAAGCAATCTTAAAAAGGATGATACAATTAAGGCCATATTAATAGAGAGAAATCTTAGACTGGTAGTATATATAGCTAGAAAATTTGATAATACGAAGATAGCTATTGAGGACCTAATCTCAATAGGAACCATAGGATTAATTAAAGCGGTAAATACTTTTGACCCTGATAAGAAAATTAAATTAGCCACCTATGCCTCTAAATGCATTGAAAATGAAATCCTTATGTACCTTCGCAAGACAAGCAAGATAAAAAATGAAATATCTTTCGATGAACCCTTGAATATTGATTGGGATGGGAATGAATTATTACTATCTGATATTTTAGGTACAGAAGGAGATATTATATATAAATATATAGAAGATCAAGTAGATAAGAATCTATTAAATCAAGCTATAGAAAAGCTTTCTCCACGGGAAAAGACCATAATTGAATTGAGATTTGGATTAAGAAACGGTTTAGAAAAGACACAAAAAGAAGTTGCTGATATATTAGGTATATCACAATCCTACATATCCAGATTGGAAAAGAGAATTATACGGAGATTACAAAAAGAGATGAGTAAACTCATATAAAACATTATTGATCAATCAATAATGTTTTTTTGTCGGATTATATTCGCGAGTTTATTATTTTTTATTGTATCTATAACTTTATTATTTTGCCTTTATTTGTAACTTTATTTCTGTATAAAATAAAACTTAAGGGCAATAATTTTATTAGAAAGGGGCAAATCATCATGAAAGGAAGAAAATAGGATGCATACATCTAAGGTTGAGATTTGTGGAGTAAATACAGCTAAATTGCCTGTTCTAACCAATGAAGAAATGCAGAAATTATTTGTTAAGATCAAAGATGGTGATATGAAGGCTAGAGAAGAGTTTATTCAAGGCAACTTAAGGCTTGTTTTAAGCATAATACAGAGATTTAACAGAAGAGGAGAACCTGCAGACGATTTATTTCAAATTGGTTGCATAGGCTTAATAAAAGCAATAGATAATTTTGATACAAGTCATAATGTAAGATTTTCAACTTATGCAGTTCCCATGATAATTGGAGAGATAAGAAGATATTTAAGAGATAACAATTCAATTAGGGTGAGCAGATCATTAAGAGATACAGCCTATAAGGCACTACAAGCAAGGGACCATTTCATTCATGTACATTCTAAAGAACCAACTATTACTGAAATTGCAGATGAACTTGGTATTGCCAAGGAAGAAGTGGTATTTGCTTTAGAAGCAATTCAAGAGCCAATATCACTTTTTGAACCAGTATTTCATGATGGTGGAGATGCAATCTATGTAGTTGATCAAGTTAAAGATGAAAAGGAGGAAGATGAGTTTTGGATTAGAAAGATAACTATAAATGAAGCTTTAGATAGATTAAATACTAGAGAAAGGGATATTCTTAACCTAAGATTTTTCGAGGGAAAAACACAAATGGAGGTTGCAGATGAGATAGGTATATCCCAAGCACAAGTATCAAGACTAGAAAAAAATGCATTGAAACAGATGAGAAAATATGTTTAAAGAGTAATAAATACTATTTCCACAAAATATAGATATATAAGGAAACAGCTTGGGTGGTCTCTAGTGACCACCCTTAAAAATAAGAGATAAGAGATTAGTGAGGTGTGGAAATATGATGAGAATATCTGAAGCAAAAGCAAAAGAAGTAATCAATACAGAGAACGGACAGAGATTAGGATATATACATGATTTTGAAGTGGATTTGGATAAAGGCAAGATTGTGGGTATGCTAATGTCTAGTAGTCCATCTGGTCTTAGTTTTTTCTCAAAATCAAATGATATATACATAAGTTGGGATGAAATAGTAAAGATAGGTCTAGACACAATATTGGTCAATTTCAAAAATTGAAATGCATATTAGACAATATAAAATCTATGTATTATAATTAAATTATAATATAACCTAAGAGGTGAAGATATGAGATGTCCATTTTGCAATAATCTTGAATCCAGGGTGGTAGATACTAGGCCAACAGAAGAAGGACAGGCTATTAGAAGAAGAAGAGAATGCATCTCCTGTAGCAAAAGGTTCACCACATATGAAAAGATTGAAGAGATACCATTGATAGTAGTAAAAAAAGATGGGAATAGACAATCCTATGATAGAAACAAGATTCTGAATGGGATTATTAAATCCTGCGAAAAAAGACCAGTTTCAATTGAAGAGATTGAAGGGATAGTTGATGAAATAGAAAGGAATCTATCAAATTCATTAAAGAAAGAAGTCACCTCTATTGAAATAGGAGAAATGGTTATGGCTAAACTAAAGGATTTAGATGAAGTTGCATATGTAAGATTTGCTTCAGTATATAGACAATTTAAGGATGTCAATTCATTTATGGATGAACTAAAAAAGATGCTTGATGAAAGAAAAGACCTAAAATAATTATATTAAATTTTAATAAGATCCTTTATGTTCTTGTGTTAATAAGATGTAAAAGGGTCTTTTTTCGAGAAAAAATGGCATCATAATATATTACAAAGGAAATCAGGTGATTAAATGGACTTATTTACATTGAATATGGAAGAAAAGCTTAAAAAGAATGCTCCTTTAGCTGATAGGATGAGACCTGAATCAATTGGGGAATTTATTGGACAAGACCATATAGTTGGAGAGGGGAAGATCTTAAATCGCTCAATTAAAGCGGATAGAATCAATTCAATGATATTCTATGGTCCTCCAGGTACAGGTAAGACAAGCCTAGCTATGATTATTTCCCAGACTACTAATATGTTATTTGAAAAGTTATCTGCAGTAACATCAGGGGTAAAGGATATTAGGCAGGTTGTAGAGAGGGCAGAAGAAAACCTAAAATTATATAGTAAAAGAACTATTCTATTCATAGATGAAATCCATAGATTTAATAAATCGCAGCAGGATGCCTTACTACCCTTTGTAGAAAGGGGCATCCTAATATTAATTGGTGCAACAACTGAAAATCCATATTTTGAAGTCAATAAAGCACTGCTTTCTAGAATGATGATATTAAAATTGGAGCCTTTAACAAGGGGAAATTTAAAAGTCATGATAGATAAGGCCTTAAAGGATAAGGAAAAGGGATTAGGTGAATATAATATTGATATCACAGATGAAGCAATAGATTAC
>CAZZCQ010000102.1:0-5435 GCA_964652285.1 uncultured Tissierella sp. | reverse complement strand
AGCTTGTCGATGGAGAAACCTTGATAGGGGATATAAGCAAGATAATCTTTAAAGAGCTTCATCTATCCCTTAATCTCTTATCCAAGATTCTTATAATTACATTAATATCTACCATTTTGACTAATATGCAAAATTCTTTTGAAGACTCATCTATCAGTCAATTAGCAAATTATTTTACTTATGTATTAATTGCTGCCTTGGTCCTTACTAATTTTTCTGATCTATTGGACATGGCAAAGGTTACAGTTGGGAGAATGGTTGATTTTATGCAGCTTATCTTACCAATATTATTGACCCTATTGATAGTAACAGGTGGTCCTAGTACCAAAATTCTATATCATCCAATGATACTTGGAACTGTCAATATATTGGGCATAAGTGTAAGCAATATAGTATTTCCTTTGATATATTTTTCCTTTATAGTGAGCATATTATCCAATTTATCACAGAGGGCTGAATTAGGAAAACTAGCGAATTTAGCAAGACAGATAATTACCTTTGTCATCTCAGCCATATTTACCATCTTCATAGGGATTTTGACTATATATGGTCTATCAACCAATATTGATGGTTTGAGTATTCGGACTGCAAAATTTGCAGTGGATTCCTTAGTGCCAATTGTAGGAGGTTTTCTATCTGATTCAGTAGATGCTGTCATTGGTTCATCTGCAATACTCAAAAATGGAATAGGAATTATTGGGCTGATAATATTGGTTCTTATAATTCTCTTACCAATTATAAAGATTACAGTATTGTTGCTAATTTATTCTATAATTGGCGCAATTGTAGAGCCTATAGCCTCATCAAATATAGTCAAATTCTTTGGTGATGTATCAAAGACCCTTCTACTTGTATTGATAAGTTTGGTTGCTGTAGGGATTATGTTCTTTATAACCATAACTATTACAGTGGATACAGGAAACAATTTGATGATGTTGAGGTAGGTGATAATCATAAGTGTTAGTGATTTTATCTATTCATGGATTAAGGATTTAGTCATAATTTTTATCATAATTACACTAGTTGATTTGGTAATGCCAAAGGGCAGTATGCATAGATATATTAGATTTGTAATAGGATTGTTGATAATCTTTGCCGTAATCAATCCCTTTGTCAATCTTGGAAATATAGATTTTCAATTAGATAAGGAGGTGTTTAGGAATATTGACAATCAATTCTCTATCAATGAAGAGATTATTGAAGGACAAGAGTCACAGATAGAGATGATGTATAAGGATAAGATAGCTAATGAATTAGAGGGGTTTATAGATGAAAATACTGAATATAGAGTATCAGAATTAGATATTGAAATAGACAAGACTGAAGACAATTTTGGAGCAATTAGTTATATAAATTTACTCATTCAAAATGAAGATATGGAGGTGAATGAGGATAGCATTGGAATTAGGGTTAAACCAGTAGTTTTAGAATACAAGAATGAGAATGAAGTGAACAATGAATTTCTGGATTTAAAAGATCTTATTTCAAATAGATATGAGATTGATATGGATTTAATCCATATATCTATGAACAAATTGGAGGATTAAGATGGAAGAGTTTATAAAGAAGCTTAAGAAGATATTTGAAAATATGGATAATAAGAAGTTCTTGATCAATATATTTTTAGTATTAGTCTTATCTGTAATATTTTTGCTAATGTTGAATAATTATGTGGGTGAGGAAAAAAAAGATGAACAAACTGTGCTAAAGGATTCTTCTAATGAATATAATTATTTAATGAAGGAAGATTATGAATCCTATATAGAAGGGAAGTTATCTAATATACTTAAGAAATTGAAGGGTGTAGGAGAAGTAGATGTCATGGTTGTGCTAGAGGATAGTACTGAAAAGATTCCTGCTTCCAATATAACTACAACTACAGAGCATACTAGTGAACTTGATGCACAGGGAGGAACTAGGGAAATCTCTAGAGAAGATGAGACTATACAGGTAGTCAATACTTCTAATGAGGTAGTGGTTTTAAAGGAGATTAAACCAAGCATCAAAGGAGTCATAGTTGTTGCAGAAGGGGCTGAGAATCTGGCAGTTTTAGAAAATCTATATGAGGCAGTTAAGACAGTATTAGGGATATCAGGCAATAGGGTTCAAATATTTCCAAGTAAATAGGGGGAGAGGATATGTTTAAAGTTAAAAGACCTGCTATTATAGGATTGTTACTAATCTTACTAGTTTTTACTGGATATCTAAATTATCAATTCACACAGCAAGCATTGAGGAAGACCTCTGAAAGTTATAAAGACTATGAGCTTTCAGAGATGGAGAATCAATCTATTAGTTCAGAGTATGTATTGGATGACGAGATAGAGATTGTTGATTCTATCAGTAATAATGAAAATGATGTTCAACAGGTCTTATCGTCAAGTAAAGAATCAATTGATAAAGAGATGGACATAGAGCTAGGGTCTTTAGATAGAGATTATTTTGTGGAGTATAGATTGTCAAGAGACAAGTTAAGGGCGAATCTAATAGATAGACTATCTGATATAATTAATAATACCCAAACTAATGATACTATGCGAACAGAGGCACAATCTGAAATTATCAACATTGGGAAAACATCAGAGACAGAATTACAAATTGAGGGATTGATTAAATCCAAAGGCTTTGATGAAGCGGTAGTTTTATTGACAGATGAAGATATTAAGATAGTTGTTTCAGTAGATGAATTATCGGAGAATGAAATGGTTAAAATACTGGATATAGTGAGGGCAGAAACAGAGTTTGATATGGATGATATTAAAATCATAAAAAAACAGTAGAAATATTTGTAAATACGCATCTCCTTTGGTATAATGTCTATATAATGTAGGTGCTAGGAGGTGTCTAATATGACCGATGAGTTTAGAAATGATAATGATTATGATGAGAAAGAAACTAATAAAGAATACGGCAATGTAAATATTTCTGATGATGTGGTTGCAATTATTGCAAGTGTTGCTGCAACTGAAATTCCTGGTGTTGTAAGTATGAGCGGTGGAATTACAGGTGGTTTTAGTGAAATGTTAGGAATGAAGAATTCATCTAAGGGTGTAAAGGTAGAGCTTAAAGAAGATAGTGCTAAAATTGATGTATTTATAGTAGTTGAATATGGCAAGAATATAAGTGAAATTGCTAAGAATGTTCAAAACAATGTAAAGAATTCTGTTGAGACAATGACAGATTTAAAAGTTGTTGAAATGAATGTAAATGTTCAAGGTGTAAATATTCCTAAGGAAACTAAAGTAAAGAATGAAGAAGCAAATATAAAATAAATATAGACGCCCTCTGTCAAATCAGAGGGTTATTTTAAATTCATGGAGGGATTATACAGATGAAAATGCTCAATAAAATTGCTTTGTTTATTTACTCTGTTCTTGTAATCGTAGCATCTTTTATAATCATGGTCTTACCTCTTGACATAAAAGGCATAATTGGAATAAATGAAACAGTAGCTATAATTCGGAATATGAGAGGAAATTATATCTATAGCCTACTTGGATTGATAATGTTACTTGTTAGTATGGTAATATTGTTTTATCTATTTAGATCCGATGGTAAATCAGGTGAAGGTTCATATTTGGTTCTTCGCAATGAATTTGGTGAAATATTTATATATCAAGAAACAGTTGCTGGCTTGGTACAAAATGTTGCTCAAAAATTTTCAGGCATACGAAATATTAGAACAAAGGTAGTATTTGTGGAGGGTAAGATTAGTCTTTCCTTGAAGGGTGAGGCAGGTAACGAAATCAATATACCTGAGATTTCCATGGAACTACAAAAGAAAGTCAAAGAGCATGTGGAGAATATTACAGGAGCCCATGTTAGTGATATTAGGGTAGAGATTGTAAATGTAGCACAAGCTATCAGCAGAAGCTGACAATGCGACAGTGGGGACGGAGGATATTTGATGGGAAGAAAGGTAGCTAGAGAAGGAGCTATGAAGTTGTTGTTTCAAATGGAGTTGAATGATGATTTTTCTGAGGAAGCAAAGTCTATCTATTTGGATAATTTTGATTTTGATGATTCTGAAACCAGGTATATAGAAGAAGCATATGCTTCAATATTTGAAAACAAGGATATAATTGATGGATATATCGAAGAACATTTAGAGGGATGGTCTATATATAGACTTGCTAAGGTGGATTTGGCTGTATTGAGAATTGCCATATATGAAATATTGTTTAGAAAAGATATTCCAGTTGAAGTATCCATCAATGAAGCAATTGAGATAGTTAAGAAATATAGTAATTATGATTCATTTAAATTTATTAATGGTGTCTTAGGCGGATTTGTAAGAAGTTTGGAAGGAAAAGAATAAGGGTGAAGATATGAAGGCGCTTAAGGTAAGTGAAGTCAATAACTACATAAAAAGAATCTTTGCTGGTGACATGATATTATCCAACATAGAAGTTGAAGGGGAGATTTCAAATTTCAAAAGACATTACAGTGGCCACCTTTATTTCTCACTTAAAGATGATAGAGCTAGAATAAAATGTGTAATGTTCAAATATGATGTTGCTAATATGGGTTTAGATCTATCAGATGGACAAAATATAGTGGCAAAGGGCTATGTATCCATATATGAACAAGGTGGAGAATATCAACTATATGTTAAGGAGATAAAAGATAAAGGAGTTGGAAATCTTTATAAAGCTTTTGAAGAACTAAAGGATAAATTGGAAAAGGAAGGACTATTTGATTCAGAATTCAAAAAGGAAATTCCCTATATGCCTGAGAAAATAGGGATTGTTACTTCTTCAACAGGTGCTGCTATTAAGGATATTATCAGTGTCATAAAAAGGAGATTTCCTCCATGTGAGATATTGATATATCCATCCCTGGTACAAGGGCAAAATGCTCCCAAGGATATTATAAAGGGGCTTTTGTTTCTTGAAAATAGAGCGGATATTGATTTGATCATCGTAGCTAGAGGTGGTGGCTCTATTGAAGAATTATGGGCTTTCAATGATGAAGGACTAGCTAGGACAATCTTTTCTTTGGACAAACCTGTCATATCTGCAGTAGGTCATGAAACGGATTTTACTATTGCTGACTTTGTTGCTGATTTAAGGGCACCAACGCCTTCTGCTGCTGCTGAATTGGCTGTACCAGATATTGAATCATTAAATCAGTTAATGGACAGTAAGTTCAATCGTTTATTATATATCTATGAGAATAGATTGGATATTGAATCACGAAATTTGGATTTAATAAAAAAAGGATTGGAGTATTATAACCCACTATCTAGACTTAGGAACAATAGAAATGAATTGGAGCTCCTATTCAAAGAGTTGGTATTTAGAATTGAAAATAGGATTAATTCCTATAAGGAGACTACAAGTAAACTGGAGAACTCTCTACGATTATTGAATCCTACTTTGTCATTAGATAGAGGCAATGGTATATTAATTGATAAGAATGGTTTCTTGATAAAA
>CAZZCQ010000101.1:0-5514 GCA_964652285.1 uncultured Tissierella sp. | reverse complement strand
AATATACTATATGGAAATATACACTGATGGTTCATTATTTAAGTTAAGAAAAAGCTTTGCTTATATTGCTAAACTTCAATTCAATAAAAAAATAGCCTAATAAAATATTAAGCTATAAATGAAAAATTAAAGTTCTTTAATCATATCTATATGAGGAATTGTATGATACTCATAGGGATTACTGATAGTATCGTAACCAAGTTTATGATAAAAGCCTTCTACAGAAACTCTACCCATAAGATTAACTTTAGTGTAACCATTATATCTAGCTTTGGCTTCTATAAAGTCCATCATATATCTACCTAATCCGTGGTTTCTATATTCTTGTAGAATAGCCACACTTTTAACCCTAGCAGTATCTTTATCATCTTCTGTTAAGAAAACGGTAGCAATCATTTTACCATCCAAGTAAGCACCATACATATCCATGTTTCTATCACCAGTAAGGTCTTCATCTCGTATATCCATTCCCCAAGGTTTACGAAATGCTTCATTTCTAATATCAATAGATACCTCATATTCATCTGTTCCATATTCTATCCTTCTCATCTTAATATCCAAATTCATATCATCATCCCCTTTTAGTGAAAATTTAGATTATTATATTTTAAACATATCTGATTACAAATCTCATGTCAAGATTAGAATAACAATTATATATTAAATAACTGTATTATAATTGAAAAAAATGCTGAAAGATGTCATAATATTTATATAGAATGGTGGGATGAAAATGCAAAGAAGGTTCAAACTGATAATCATAATAATAGCCGTAGTTATTTTAGCTTTGGGAATGGTGGAACTTTTGTTTAATAATTTCTTCAATGGTGATGATAATGAAGAACTTGTATCTGATATTGAAGATGTAGAAGATCCTGATTTACATGATGTAATAATAAAGGAGCCTGAAATTGAAATTAAGGTATATAAATATACTACGGATTACCTAAATCTAAGAACAGGTCCAAGCATAAATGAAGATGTTATATTGATTATCCCTAAAGGAGATAGAGTTGAAGTAATAGATCAAGAGAATGGATGGGACAAGATTATATATAAAAATTCAACTGGATATTCATCAAGTGAATATTTAACAGATTCTGAGGTAGAAGAAATAATTGACGGGAATAGTGAAAAGGATGATGAATTGGAGATTGTAGTATCTCCAGAAACCATGAAGACTGTAAAGGGGATTTTGCTAGTAAATAAGGAGTATGCTCTTTCTATGGATTATGATCCTGGTGAAGACCCTGAAGCTAGGGAATATTTAGATAAGATGTTTGAGGTTTGTTATGAAGAGACAGGCAAAAATCTTATAGCATATTCTGGTTATAGGACATATGAATATCAAAAAAATCTCTTTAACCGATATGTAGAAAAGGATGGATATGAAAAAGCTGTAATGTATTCTGCTAGACCTAGACACTCTGAGCATGAAACTGGTCTAGCATTTGACATTGGTGGAAGTAATCAAGCGTATTGGCTTAAGGAGTCCTTTGAAGATACTGAAGAAGGTATATGGCTTCGGGAAAATGCTCATAGATTTGGTTTTATATTAAGATATCCCAAAGAGAAAACTGATATAACAGGATATATTTATGAGCCATGGCATTTTAGATATATTGGGATAGAAGATGCCACTAATGTTTATGAGAGAGATATTACCCTTGAAGAATATCTATTAGATTAAAATCGGACCCTAGACCTATTCTTAAAAATATGAGTGATTATGTTGTAATATGTAAAAGTTTATGTTAGAGTATACATATAGTAGTGGAAGGAACTTTAGCACACAATATATAGTGTTAAAGTTCATTAATTTCATAGGGGGCATAATCATGTTGAAGGTCGAAAAGCGTAATGGTAGTATAGTTGATTTTGAAAACGAAAAAATTGAAATTGCAATTGGAAAGGCAATGAAGGAAACAGATAAGGGTTTAGATGAAGTCTTGGCTGCGCAAATAGCTAAGCTAATCTTTGAAGAGTTCCAGAATCTTGAGCTAGTAAATATAGAACAAATTCAAGATGCTGTTGAAGTTCATCTAATGAAAGAACGCCCTGATGTAGCAAGAAAATATATAATTTATAGAGAAGAGAGAACCAGACTTAGGGAACAAGGCTGGGATATGACAGACTTACAAAGGGATATCTACGAGAAGAAGTATAGATATGACTATGAAACCTTTGATGAATTCCTTGATAGGGTCAGTGGTGGAAATGGTCCTATCAAGAAAGCTATTAAAGATAAGAAATTCATGCCTGCTGGTCGAATTTTAGCTGGTAGGGGGCTGGATAGATTTGGTAGAAAGATCACACTAAGTAACTGCTATGTCATGCCAAAGGTAGAGGACAATATTGAAGCGATTTTTAATACAGCAAAATATTTGGCTAGAACCTATTCCTATGGTGGTGGATGTGGGCTCACACTATCTAAATTAAGACCTAAGGGTGCTAAGGTAAATAATGCTGCTAATACTACAACAGGTGCAGTTTCATTTATGGACTTATTCTCCCTTGTAACAGGTTTGATAGGGATGAAAGGCCGAAGAGGGGCGTTAATGCTCAATATGGATGTAAGTCATCCTGATATAGAAGACTTTATCAATGTTAAAAATGATTTAAGCAAGGTCAACTATGCAAATATCTCTGTTAATATAGATAATGAATTTATGGAAGCTGTAAAAGATAATAGTGAATATGATTTACATTTTACAGTAGAGGCAACCGGGGAAGAGATTAGAAGAACAATTAAAGCAAGGGACTTATTTAGAGTAATAGCCAAGAACAATTGGAATATGGCAGAACCAGGAATATTATATACAGATAAAATCAATTCATGGCATCTTATGAGTGAGGATCCGAGTTTTGAATTTGCAGGTGTAAATCCATGTGCGGAAGAGACATTACCAGCATTTGGCAGCTGTAATTTGTCCTCTATTAATCTAAGTGAATTAGTAAAGAATCCATATACTAAATATGCTCGATTTGAATTTGATAAATTTAGTGAATTGGTTAGAAATGGTGTTATATACCTAAATGAAGTATTAGATGAAAATATGAACCTGCATCCACTTCCTCAACAAAGAGAAGTATCAGCCGAATTAAGGCAGATAGGACTAGGAATCATGGGTGTAGCTGATATGTTTATCAAATTAGGTCTTAGATATGGAGCCAGTGAATCAATAAGTTTAGTTCATCAAATAGGAAGGACTATGGTCAATGAAGCCTTAAGACAATCTGCATTACTTGCAAAGGAAGACGGGCCATTTCCAAGATACAATCCTGAATATTTACTAAAATCACCATTTTTATTGGGCAATGCTGATAAAGATGTGTTGGAATTAGTGACTGAGTATGGACTTAGGAATAGTCAGTTATTGACCATACCTCCTACAGGAAGTATATCCACTCTTATTGGATGCAGTAATGGTTTAGAACCAATATTTCAAGTATCCTATACAAGAAAATCAGAATCATTACATGCAGAAGACACCTATTATAAGGTATTCACACCTATAATCAAGGAATATATGGATGAAAACAATATATCTAGAGAAGAGAATTTACCTGATTTTATTATTACAACTTCCAACCTAGATTATAGAGAGAGAATTGAGATGCAAGCAGCATGGCAACAATATATAGATGCAAGCATTTCATCTACAGTAAATGTTCCAAATGAGTTTACTATAGATGAGGTTGAAGACCTATACACTTATGCTTGGGAAATGGGTTTAAAAGGTATAACCATATACAGAGATGGTTGTGCTAGAAGTGGTATTCTTATTACAAATAAGCCAAAGAGCAAATTAGATAGAATTGATGAATTACAGGAAGAGTTAAATGCACTAGCTGCAGAGCAACTTTTACTTGACCCAGACAACTGTCCAATGTGTGGAGGAGAACTCATTCATTCAGGTGGATGCTCAGAATGTCAAAGTTGTGGCTACAGCCCTTGTTCAATATAATAATAGATTATAAAAGAACCTAGAAGATTTTATTTCTAGGTTCTTTGTGTATATAAGATAAATAATGCGATATAATTGTATTATCGGCAAAAGTTAAAGCAATATTGTCATTCCGAGTCTTTGAGGAATCTTGTAATCAAAAACAAAGATTCTTCGTCGCAATCTTTATACTAATATTCATTAAGTTTAATCTATAACATAGATGAAAGCACATGTGCCTTAGAGACGATGCCTTTCAATCTGTCTTCATCATCAACTACAGCAATTGGAAATGGAGTTGTTGCAGCCATCTCCATAATATCAGTCAATATAGCATCTGGTGATGTGGTGTTTATATCTCTAATCAAAATATCATCAATAGTTAATCCTTCTTTACTGGCTTGTAAAGCATCATCAATAGTAATTACACCTTGCAAGACCATCTTTTCTCCTACGACATAGGCACTTGACACTCCATTAGATCTCATAGTCTTTATTGCTAAATTGAGGCTATCTTTCATTCGAACTATACTGTTTGGAGTAATCATAACATTTTTTACATGTATTACTTGGGTTTTGTCTGCACTATCAATAAATTGTTTCACATAATCATCAGCAGGATGTTCGCTCATCTCTTCTGGAGTAGCTATTTGTATAACTTCTCCATCCTTCATTATAGCAACTCTATCTCCTAATTTAAAGGCTTCATTGATATCATGAGTTATAAATACTATAGTTTTATCAAGTTTTTTCTGAATAGATAATAACTCAAACTGCATATCCTTTCTAACCAATGGATCTAAAGCTGAAAAGGGTTCATCCATTAGAAGAATCTCTGGATCATTAGCTAAGGCTCTGGCTAATCCAACCCTTTGTTTCATACCTCCCGATAAGCTGGATATAGGCTCTTCTTCATGGCCTTCTAATTCTACCATGGCTATCATTTCTTTAGCTTTATTATGACGTTCTTCCTTTGGTATTCCTTTTATTTCTAAACCATATTCCACATTTCCAATGACATTTCTATGAGACATAAGTCCAAATTGCTGGAAGACCATGGATATCTTATTTCTTCTATATTCATTGAGTTCTTTTTTATCAAATTTGCCTATATCATTTCCCTCAAAGAAAACCTGACCAGAATTTGGTTTATTAAGCATATTTAAGCATCTGACTAGTGTTGATTTACCAGAACCAGATAAACCAATAATTATAAACAACTCACCTCTATTAACTTCAAGGTTAACATCCCAAAGGGCTACTGTTACACCTGATTCCTCATAGATTGTGTCCTTATCAGCCCCTGATTTCTTAAGTTTTATTGCTTTATTTTTTTCATTGCCATAAAGTTTTGTTAGATTTTCTACGCTTAAAATAATATTATTCTCCATCAGATTCCACCTCACTACGCTTAATCAATCCTTGGGTAATTCTGTCTAAGATAATTGCTATAATAACTACAGCAGAACCAGAGACTAAGCCCCTGCCCATTTCCACACGATTTACAGCAATTAGAACCTCCATTCCTAAACCATCAGCACCAATCATAGAAGTTGTAACAACCATG
>CAZZCQ010000100.1:0-5557 GCA_964652285.1 uncultured Tissierella sp. | reverse complement strand
AAGATAGATGATATCTATGTTGAATCAGATGGTATTTCCATAGGAGTAGATGCTGTAAATAAGGAAATAAACTCATATAATATCAACTGGTATAATGGGGAATTCTTAGCAAAGAACAATATTATTTCTCTTGACAAGGTATATGAAGTGTTATTTGACGATATTGGTTTCGATTTAGGCTACAATGATATATATAATTATGAGGCTGCAAACTCTGATGACAATAGAGAGATAAGATTAATATATAGTGTAAATCAAGATAAACCAACTATTATTGATGCCTTTACTGGAGATATTTTGGACTATTCAGGTAGTGCATATAAGGAAAGTTCTATACCAACATATAGAGATATCGAAGATTCATATGCTAAGGATAGGATAAATACACTAGCTGAATATGGTGTTGGATTTACTAGTGGTACTTTCAATCCAAAAGATCTTATCAAACAAAAAGACTTTTTATTATTACTATGGCAATCCATGAATCCTTATCAAGTTTCATCTGAGACAGATATTGATGAGATTTATCAAAATCTAATAAGTCAAAACATCTTAAAGGAGAATGAAGAAAATAGGGAAAGATCAGTAAGCAAAGAGGAGGCAGTGAAGTTCGTTATAAGAGCTATGAATTATGAAAAGTTAGCTGAAATTCCTGATATATATGCAGATATATTTACTGATGGAAAGGATATAGCTCCAAATCTTAAGGGATATATGGCCTTGGCATATGGACTTAGGATTATCAATGGAGATGGGACAGAGTTCATAAGGCCAAAGAATGAATTAAAAAGACAGGATGCTGCAAGCATCATATATAATTATATGTTTAATTAGATAATAAATAATCCTTGACAATCTACTTGAGTAAAGCATATAATAGTTTCTAATATGAAAATTTGATATAGAAGATTCAAGTAATGCAATCAGAAAGAGAAAGATATCAAATACTTGATAAAGAGAGCTGATGGTTGGTGCGAATTAGCATAGGTATGATATGTAATACTAGTTTTCTGGCATCTTCACTGAGAAATATAGATTAGGTGAAGACGGAGCCACCGTTATATGGATACTGGATGTTAGTCCAGGATTGAGATAGCTTACGCTATGAATTAGAGTGGTAACACGAACATAACCTTCGTCTCTATAAGTTTACTTATAGGAACGAAGGTTTAATATATTTTTGCATGATTTAAAGGGAGGAAGGAAAATGTCAAAGAGAATAAAATTTTTCGATACGACTTTAAGAGATGGAGAGCAGTCACCAGGATGTAGTATGAATACCAAGGAAAAGTTGTTATTAGCTAAGCAGCTGGAGAAGATGGGTGTGGATATTATAGAGGCAGGATTTCCTGCATCATCTGTTGGTGAGTTTGAATCTGTTAAGATGATAGCAAATGAAATAAAGGACTCTACTGTAGCAGCACTAGCAAGGGCTGTTAAAGAGGATATTGATAGGGCATGGGAAGCTGTAAAAGGTGCAGCTAAACCAAGGATACATACCTTTATAGCAACATCAGATATTCATATGAAATATAAGCTAAAGATGGAGCCTGCAGAGGTTATTAAGACCGCTGAAGACATGGTCAGATATGCATCTAGTTTATGCTCAGAAGTGGAGTTTTCAGCTGAGGATGCAACTAGGTCCGATACGAAATTTTTGGCAGAATTATTTGATAGGGTTATAGAAGCAGGAGCCAGCATAATAAACATTCCAGATACAGTAGGATACACAGTACCTGATGAATTCTATAACTTTATCATGGATATAAGAAAAAAATCCAAGCATCTAGATAGTGTAGAGATTTCCGTTCATTGTCATAACGATTTAGGCTTAGCAGTTGCAAATACATTGGCTGCAGCAAGAGCAGGCGTAACCCAATTTGAGTGTACAGTAAATGGGATAGGAGAAAGGGCAGGCAATGCTGCAATAGAGGAATTAGTAATGATTATGAATGTAAGAAAAGATGAATTTGGATTTACTTCTAATATAAATACAAAGGAGATTATGAAGACAAGCAATCTTTTAACTAGTGTAACAGGAGTAGCTGTTCAGCCAAATAAGGCTATTGTAGGAGCGAATGCTTTTGCACATGAATCTGGTATCCACCAGCACGGAGTTCTTAATAATCCATCTACCTATGAGATAATGACACCAGAATCAATAGGGGTCACTAGGGAGAACATCGTAATTGGTAAGCACTCAGGCAGACACGCCTTTAAGGATAAGATTGAGTCAATGGGATATGAACTTACTCAAAATGAGTTAAATATTGCTTTCGATGAATTTAAGAAATTGGTTGATAAGAAGAAACAGATATTTGACAAGGATATAGATGCTATTGTTACAAATAGGGGGAGCAAGGCAGAAGATAAGTATAAGTTGGTAAGATTTGTAGTAAACAGTGGAAACACAATAACAACAACAGCTTCAGTAGCCTTAAATGTGGAAGGCCAAGAGAGAGAAGGTATATCACATGCAGGAGGACCTGTAGATGCAGCCTTCAGTGCTATTGATAAGTGTTTGGATATAGATGTTGAGTTGTATGATTATTCAATTCAATCTGTTACAGAGGGTACAGATGCACTTGGATATTCAGTAGTAAAGCTAAGATATGGTGATAATCATTATACTGGAAGAGGTACTAGTATCAATATTGTGGAAGCTAGCATAAGTGCATTTCTAAATGCAGTAAATTCTATTCATTAAAAGGAGGAAGAGAAATGGGTATGACAATGACACAGAAGATTTTAGCTGCACATTCAGGAGTAGACAAGCTAGTCCCAGGACAGTTTGTTGAGGCTAAATTAGATATGGTGTTAGCTAATGATATAACTGGCCCTGTAGCCATAAAGGAGTTCCATAAGATGGGAACAGATGAGGTATTTGACAAGGGTAAAGTGGCTTTGGTCCCTGACCACTTTACACCCAATAAGGATATCAAATCAGCAGAGCAATGTAAGATTTTGAGGGAATTTGCATATAATCAAGAGATTACCAACTATTTTGAAATAGGTGAAATGGGTATAGAACATGCCCTTCTACCGGAAAAGGGATTAGTAGTAGCAGGGGATGTAGTTATAGGTGCTGATTCTCATACTTGTACATATGGTGCTCTAGGAGCCTTTTCAACAGGGGTTGGGTCTACTGATATGGCAGCTGGTATGGCTACTGGTGAGGCGTGGTTTAAGGTTCCTTCAGCTATTAGATTCAATTTAATAGGCAAGCCTTCTGAATGGGTTAGTGGGAAGGATGTAATCCTGCATATAATCGGTATGATTGGTGTAGACGGTGCCCTATATAAATCAATGGAATTTATAGGCGAAGGAACCAAGAATTTGACCATGGATGATAGATTTACAATATCCAACATGGCTATTGAAGCAGGGGCGAAGAATGGGATATTCCCAGTGGATGAAGTAACAATAGACTATATAAAAGAACATTCTTCAAGAGACTTCAAAGTATATGAAGCAGACGATGATGCTACATATGATGAGGAATATACTATAGATTTATCAAGCTTAAGACCAACAGTGGCATTTCCTCATATACCAGAAAATACTAGGACCATAGATGAAGTTGGGGAAATTCAAATAGACCAAGTAGTCATAGGGTCTTGTACAAATGGGAGAATTGATGACTTAAGAACAGCAGCAAGAGTTCTTAAGGGCAATAAGGTCAAAAAAGGTGTAAGGACCATAATATTTCCTGCCACTCAAAAAATATATCTTCAGGCTATTGAGGAAGGACTTATAAGCATATTTATTGAAGCAGGAGCGGTAGTTTCTACTCCTACCTGTGGACCTTGTCTTGGCGGTCATATGGGTATATTGGCTGAAGGAGAAAGATGTGTAGCTACTACCAATAGAAACTTTGTTGGAAGGATGGGGCATGCAAAGTCTGAAATATACCTTGCAAGCCCAGGAGTGGCAGCAGCATCTGCAGTAGCAGGAAGGATTTACAACCCAGAAGAAATAGGGAGGAGATTTAATGAAGGCTAAAGGAAGAGTTTTTAAATATGGAGACAATATAGATACAGATGTAATAATTCCTGCAAGATATTTAAGTACTTCAGATCCGGATGAGCTTAAAAAACATTGTATGGAGGATATAGATAAGGACTTTGCCTCAAAGGTCAAATCTGGAGATATCATGGTAGGACAAAAAAACTTTGGCTGTGGTTCATCCAGGGAGCACGCACCTATTGCCATTAAAGGGTCTGGTATATCATGTGTAATTGCTGAAAGCTTTGCAAGAATCTTCTATAGGAATTCATTTAACATAGGTCTACCAATTATTGAAAGCAAAGAGGCAGCAAATGGGATTGATGATGGGGATGAAGTGGAGATAGAATTTGAGACTGGCCAAATCATCAATATTACAAAAGGTGAATCCTATAATGGACAGTCATATCCAGATTTTATCCAAAGGATTATTGAAAATCAAGGTCTAGTAAATTACATCAAGGCTAAAGTTTAGGAGGGTTAAGATGGAGTATAATATTGCAATTGTAAAAGGTGATGGCATTGGACCTGAAGTGGTAGGGGCTGGAATGGAGGTTCTTGATCTAATAGGAGAAAAGTTCAATCATAAATTCAATTATAATGAGGTAGAGGCAGGTGGATCTGCCTATGACAAATATGGTGATCCATTACCAAAGGAAACCATAGATGTGTGTAAGAGCAATGATGCTGTCCTTTTAGGCGCTGTAGGTGGAGATAAATGGGATAACCTCCCTAAAGATAAAAGGCCTGAAAGAGCTATTTTAGGGCTAAGGAAAGAGCTAGGTCTATTTGCAAATCTAAGGCCAGGAATACTTTTTAAATCACTTCAAGATGCTTGCCCACTAAAGACTGAAATAATTGGCGATGGATTTGACATTCTTGTGGTAAGGGAACTAACAGGGGGCATATATTTTGGAGAAAGTGGTATAAAGGAAACAGATAAGGGTATGACCGCCTATGATGTTGAATCCTATAGTGAGATGGAAGTTAGAAGGATTGCCAAGATTGGATTTGATATGGCAATGAAAAGAGATAAAAGCCTTACCAGTGTCGATAAGTCCAATGTGCTAGAATCTTCCCGCCTATGGAGAAGAATTGTAAATGAAGTGTCAATGGATTATCCAAATGTTGCATTGAATCATATGTATGTGGATAATGCAGCTATGCAAGTAATAAGAGACCCTAAACAGTTCGATGTAATCCTTACTTCAAATCTCTTCGGGGATATATTATCAGATGAGATAAGTATGATAACTGGTTCTATTGGGATGTTACCCTCTGCAAGTTTAGGAGCTTCAGCTATTGGATTATACGAACCTATCCATGGTTCAGCTCCAGATATTGCAGGTAGGGGCATAGCAAACCCTATTGCAACAATCCTATCTATTGCTATGATGCTCAAGTATTCCTTTAATCTTCAAGATGAGGCTCATGCAATAGAAGAAGCGGTGGATAAGGTATTGAATGCAGGTTATCGAACATTGGACATTGCAAGAGGTAAGGAAAAAGCAATTAAAACTTATGAGATGACAGATCTTATTAAGAAGGGAAT
>CAZZCQ010000099.1:0-5611 GCA_964652285.1 uncultured Tissierella sp. | reverse complement strand
GGGATAGCAATCTAAAAAATGGTAGTGTGATAAAATATTTATTATTAGACCCGACTACTTCTGAAGGTAAGATTATAGCTCAAGGTAGTGATTTTGGTGGAGAATATACTTGGCTACCAAGTATAGATGACAAAGGTCATAAGGCGCTTGTAGCAGCTATCTATGACAACAATGATAGGATTATATCAGCTGATACTATTGCAGTGAATATGGATGTGAAACCTGCTGTTAAATTGACAAGGATTAGCGATGGGGATGTCATAAGTAATATATTGAATGCAAATCCTGATGTGAATTTTGTAGCTAACTATGTCAAATATGAGATTACAAATTTGGATAAGGACACTACTATCACTTCTGATGTAAAGGATCCTTATGGTAGCTATAGTTGGATACCTGAGGTAAGAGATAATGGGAATTATTCAATCAAGGCAATAGCTTATGATAAAAATGGGAATTCCTATGGAAGTGACCCTGTTAGGTTTATAGTAGATGTAGACTATAGATTATCATTGATTGGTGTATCATCAGGGATGACTATAAATAAACCAGTTACTTTAAATGTATCAAGAAGTTTTGATGTTACTGAAACACAATACATTCTAAGAAATCCAGTCACAGGAGCAGAAGAGGTTTTACACACTGTACCATATGGTGGTTATAGTTGGTTCCCAGGCCCTGAATACAAGGGTGAAAAGGAACTCTTTGCAAGGGTAAGATATTTGGGGACTAAGGTAATGGATAGTAATCCTGTCAAGGTAAATATAGCAGGTCAACCTATTGTACTCTTACAAGGTATAGGGCCTGATGAAGTAATAACTGGTGACAAATCCATTAAAGTTATTAGTAATGTAGATTTAACAAGCGTTAATTATGTATTGATTAATACAAAGACTAATGCTAGGAAGGTATTTTCTCTAGCAGCTGATGAGGATTTTGTATTCTCTCCTAAGAGGGAGGATATTGGATATTGGAAGATTTATGCTGAAGGCATATATGATTCTGGAAAGTCGGTCAAGAGTGATGAGGTAACATTTAGAATATATCTTGACAAAATCTATACAAAGCAAGCTGTAATTGAAAAGGATAAGTTTCTTGGTGTAGCATCAGATATAGCTAGAGAATCATTCCTAAATACTGGATTATCAGCAGCTATACAAACAGCCCAATCCATATGGGAGACTGGTTGGGGACAATCTGTTGGTGTAGACAAATATACTGGCCAATTATCCTATAATCTATTTGGAATTAAGGGAAAAGGTCCGGCAGGCTCTGTAACCATGAGAACCTGGGAAGTATATAATGGTATCAGATATAATGTAGATGATGAGTTTAGAGCTTACAATAGTATTGCTGAGAGCTGGGTAGATTATAATGAATTTCTATTGGAAGGTCATAGTAGATATCAAATTGTTAAAGATGTTAAATATGATAGCACTCAAGTTGCATGGGCTCTTAGTAGGGCTGGTTATGCTACTGACCCAACATATGCTACAAATCTAATCAGGCTTATTGAACAATATAATTTAAATGAATTGGACAAGATAGATATATAAATTGAAAGAAAGTTATCACCCTAAGGAGTAAAACTCCTTAGGGTGATATTTTTTCTGAAAAAATATTTGTTTGACAATACATAAATATTAATCTATGTTAGAATAGAATTAGTGAATTTTGAGGGTGGAATCGTGATGAAAAAGCTAGCATTAGTGCTTTGTTTGATTTTAATTTTATCAATAACTATAACATCTATAGTTTTTGTCAACGCAGAGGAAGAAATAGATTTTGACGAAAAACTCTCTTCCATAAGTGAAGAGGAGAAGAGAATTGTGGAAGAACTCTTTATCCAACTACAAGAAATTGAGGGATTGGAGAGAGATTATATTGCCATTAGTGAGGATATTGAAGAGCTGAGGATGGATGTTGGTGATATAGAAATAAGGATTCAAAATGAAGAGGAGAAGTACAATTCCAATCTGAATATACTTGAAGAGGTTCTTAGAAGCTATCAAAGAATGGGACCAGCATCATATTTAGAGATTATATTAGAATCCAATAATATCTCTGATTTCTTAAGAAGAATCAATGTAATCAGAGATTTGGCAAAGAATACAGGAGATCTTCTAGATTCTATAGATGAGATAAAAGCGACCCTTGTTGAGGAAAAACAAAATTTATTTGAAAAATTGACTTTAATAGAAGAAAGACAAAGAAGTCTAAAAGAGACTTTGGATCAAAAGAATCTCTTGGTCAAGGAGCAGGAGGAATATCTCAGATCCCTGGAGGCTGATAGAGAATACTATGAGATGTATTTAAATAGCCTTGCTGATATGATGGTTAAGCTTGAAGATTTGTTTGACATTCTTAAAGTCGAGTTACCTGGGATTATCTCAAGTAGCAATGTATCCTTAGACGAGTTAAATCCAACGCTTAGTTTGCAGGGTATAAAACTTACAATAAGTGAGGATTTATTCAATCAATTTCTAGGTAATCATGAAGGCTTACCTGCTATGGAATTCGAATTTGATTCTAAAAACATTATCATGACTATTGGGGAATATAGTATAAGTCTAATAGGTGATTTCTCAATTTATGAAAATCACTCCATTGAATTTATTATACATCAGGTTAGATTTTATGATTTTGTATTGGAGGAAAAGACAGTCAAAGATTTAATAGGTGATAGTATTATATTTGATTTTGAGAGGGTATTAAATGGAAGCTCAATAAAGGATGTTAAGATTATTGATAATTCTATGGAACTCACAGTCAATTTAAAAATCTTTTAGTTGGAGGAGACGATATGATTAATTGTGATGATGTATCACTAGTATATTCCGATGGGACTGTAGGATTAAGGGATGTCAATCTTGATATAGGTCGAGGAGAGTTAGTATATGTTGTGGGACCTAGTGGCTCAGGTAAAACCTCCTTTTTTAAACTGATTTTAGGCATTGAATATCCAACAGCTGGAAAAATGAGAGTTTTAGGACAAGATATGCTAAAGGGTGAGGAAAAAAGGATTAGAAGAATCAGACAAGAGATGGGCCCAGTATTTCAAGATTTTAAATTGATTCGTGGAAGAACAGCACTAGAAAACACTATATTGGGGATGAGATTCTTAAACTTTTCAAAAAATGAGATAAAGATTAGAGCCCAAGAAGCCCTTCAAAGAGTTGGGCTTGAGGATAAGATGTATACCAATATTGAAAACCTTTCATGGGGACAAGGTCAAAGGGTTGCGATAGCTAGGGCTATTGTAAGAAAACCTAAACTAATCATAGCTGATGAACCAACAGGTAATTTGGATATTGATAATGCCTTGAATATTTTAAGGCTTTTGAATTCACTGAAGGAAGAGGATGCTACAGTTATAATAACAACTCACGCAACCCATCTAATCGAGGATTTGCAACATGGTAGGACTCTATATGTTAACAATGGTAGTATTGAGAATCTTGGTTTGGAAGGTGCTTATATATGAGAAATATGATTAAGAATACCCCATATTTTTTACGAGAGGCAAGGACAATTTTTAGAGTGGATTTATTATCTAATATATTATCATTATTGAGTATAGGTCTTATATTTATAATATTGTCATTGATAATAGCTGGATGGTGGATAAGTAAGGATATTGTACAAGTTATTGAACAAGAGACAGAGATTAGTATTTATTATGATGAGAGTATGAATGAGAATTCTCTAGAATATTTACTTACTTCTATTCAAGATATTCAAGGAATTAATGATGTAAATATCGTAAATGAAGAAGAATCCTATAATAGAATGGTTGATATCTTGGGGCAGGAAGCTGATATTTTAGGGTATTTTGATGATAACCCTTTCAGCCCTTTTATTGAAGTGAAAATAGAGATGGAGGGTTTGGATAATATCCTCCATGACCTTGAATCCATAGATGATATTTCCTATATTCGGGATAATAGGCAGGTGATTGAAAAGTTAGAAGGAATAGTCAACATTCTTGAAGTATTGGGAATGTTTTTGGTAGTTGCTGTTGGGATTTCTACAATTATAATTACCTCCCATATAATAAGACAAGGTATATATAATAATCGAGATGAGATAAATACCCTTAAACTCCTTGGAGCACCAGATTACTTTATCCAATTACCGTTCTTTATTGAGGGTATATTTTTGACGATTGTTGGTGGATTATTGGCTTCAATACTTTGGTTTGTATTAATTGAGAAGGGTTACAGCAATATAGACAGTATTCTTCCATTCTTACCATTACCTTCAGTTGATGCTGTACAATGGAGAATTGTTATCTTTATCATGAGTTTTTCTATATTGATTGGTTTAAGTGGGAGTATATTTGGGCTTAAGTCCATCAAGAAGCAAGTGGTTTAATTACGAAAAATGTTGAATAAATAGGGTTTTAGTGATAGAATCACAATATACCATATAATAGGTGAATAATAGCCTTTATAACAGGGGGTTGTATTGGTGGAGGAGACTATTTACAGGGACTTTAAGTTAATAGAAAAAGATATCGAAAAATTAGAATCTGTCATTTCTTGTAGATTTGTTGTAGAAAACAATGTAGTTAAAGAAATCCATGTAGTATCTAATGGGACAAGATCACCAAAACAAATCTCAAGGGATGTTCAATCTGTTCTAATAGCGACATTTGATTTGAATATTGATTATAAAAAGATAAGTATTGCTGAGTTGCCTGATGTAGGAGTAGTCAAGAATGAATCCAGACTAAAAATCGATACAATCTCAATTGAAGATAATTGTACAAAGGCAAATATAAAGATTGGTCTTAGTGATGGATCAAATACCTATGAATCTTTTATAACAGGTATCAATACAGGTAAAAATATAGATAGAATGTTGGTACAAGCAGTCTTGGATTGTATCGAAAAATTCTTGGGTACAGAGGATAGATTTATATTGGATGAGGTAAAGAGTGTAAACCTCTCATCTGATGGAATAATAGTAGTGGTTTTAGTATACATAATTGATGAACAAGAGAGGCATCTTTGTGGTTCTTGTTTAATAGAGAATAATCGAAAGAAGGCAGTTGTAAAGGCTACATTGGATGCTTTAAATCGAAGTATTTCCAAATGATTATTAAGCCGGCTTTTAAATTTTAAGCGAAGCGAATATAGCATGCTGCAATAGCGAATCAGCATAGCATCCTATAAAGGGGGCTATATTCGATGAAAAAAGCTTATCTAGCATTATTAAGCTTACTAGCATTAGTTTTATCAGCTGGTGCAAACTTTACTTGGGTTAAATGGTAGACATATAGAAGTAAAAGCCGGCTTAAGATATATAGGAGTTGAGAATAGTGAAACTAGATAAAAGATCAAGTTTGTATATAGGTGGATTAATATTCCTGTCTATATTTATGCTAGTATATCTTTTTAACAATTACAGTGTTTCAAGCATGGGTATGCTATTATTCTGGTCTATTCTTACAATTATTGCAGAGACTCTATTAATAATGCTTCCTAATGATTCTGTAGGTGTTTCAGTAGGCTCAGCCATTAATCTAGCATCTATAATCGTTGGGGGACCTTTGTTAGGGACTATATCAGCAGCTCTAGGTCTATTGTTTAGGTCTCCATATATCTCT
>CAZZCQ010000098.1:2878-5653 GCA_964652285.1 uncultured Tissierella sp. | reverse complement strand
TGTAATTTGTATGAATAATTAACATAATAAGTCCATTCACCATCTAATAATGCCAGTCCATTATTAGCCAAATTCCCTGATGAATTTCCCCTTGCTAAGCTGGTGATTATTTGAGAGGGAACTAATTCATATGCTGAGATAATCCTACTTACAAGAGTATATGCTTGTTCCTTTGTAGTGGGATTTTTAGGGCCAATTTTATTATTTCCAATCCCTTTTATTATACCAGCTTCATGTAAATACTCAATGGCATTCTTAGACCAATAGGATACCTGATTCCCATCATTGAAAGAATACTTTCTAGAAGCTTGAAAATCTCCCTTTGGATTTGTCAGCTTCACCAATCTAAAGAATATCACAGCAATCTCTTCCCTCGTAATCTCTCCTTTTGGATTGAATTTATTAGCCCCTATTCCTTGAATCAATCCAATCTTATATGCTTTAATAATTTCTTCTTTATATTGACTACTGCTAATATCATTGAATGGGTTTTCTTTATCAATCACTATTTTGCTAGCAATTGCTCTTTCATATAGTTTAACTAATAAACAGGTAAACTCTTCTCGGGTGATATTATCTTTATGATTATTAAAATATCTCTTATCTAATAAATCAAGCTTTTCTAGATTATTAACAGCTTCTATAGCCCAACTGCTTATAGAGTTCTTTTCAGCAGATACATAGTTAGTAAATATATTTAATAACAATAACAAAAGTAATAATATAGCTATAATCTTTTTCAACATATTTACCCCCTTATCTAGAGTTGCCCTCTACATTTCTTTGCAGAGGGCAACATCAAAACCAAATTTTACTTAAATATTTATTCTTTTATATTGACTATATCTTTTGCTACAAATACATCCCCTGCCTTTGTTTTACCTGTTAACCATATATCGCAATATGTTGGATAAGCATATTTTAGTAATTCTTGATTATCAAAGGTTAATAGAAGGTCTAGTTTTCCATCCTTATTGATATCTTTTCTTTCCACTTTAGTTGGGGCTACATAACGACTAGGAGATTGACAACCAGGCCCACTTATTATTGATGCAACATCTACATCTTTAGCGTCCAAATAATCATTGGTGTAAATTACAATAGATGTTTCAGCCTGTGATGACTTACTCAATCTGTTTGCTAATATTTCAATCTCAGTTGTGTCGAATCTTTCATAAAGGTCTTTTACCAGAGCCCAAGCCTTTTTTGCTTGACTATTTGTATATTCAGTTAGGAGATCTCTAGCTAATCTGGTATCTCCATTTTTATATGCCATAGTTGCAATGGTTTCAATTATAGGTTGAATCTCTTCCCAATATCCTTCAAGTTCAAATAGCTCATCTTGAATCTCATCTATAACATCCCCATACTGCGGTCTAGCTAAATATTGAAGATCATAGAATGCCCACCATGCTCTGTCTTGATTATAAGCTAAGTCACTTGCTGGCACCTTAAAGTGATTAGCCAAACCTACTAGTGGATCAATCCAACCATAACCTTCTGGTACACTCTCAGAAGCTAAAATATACCATGGTTGATATAGACCTGTACATGGATTAGTTATTGAGCGCCAATAGGTTGTTAATTCTAATATCTCATTAAATTCAAAGACTGCACTTTCTTGAGTGGAAGAAGTACATATTCTTCTTACTCCATCAAAGTGAGGATCCACCTCAAAATCATTGGATTTATCATCAGGAGTTCCTTCATAATGACTTCTCAATACTTCTTTGACATCATCCACCCCTATTTTTCTATCGAGTTTGATAGAAAATGGCATCTCCTTATCCTTATCTCTTTGGCTCCATTTCTTACCTTGGAATAACCGTAAAGCATTGTAATGTCTATCTAAATTACCAGCTGTCCTCCAAGATTCTTCAGCCTGATAAACCTTGGCAAAATCAAAGTCACTATAATCATCTTCTTTTACAGGCTTATACCAGCCTTGTTCAATGGCATAGGTAATCAAATCATCAGAGGCTATAAAGTTTTCCGAATCATTCATATCCACTTGACGAATTGTATAATGATTAGGAATAAAAGCAATTTCATTATCAGGTACCCTTTGTGCTACATATTGTTTACCATAAACCACCTCAAGTAACCACGCCTCATTCTGATCTGCTATAACATAGGTTCTACCAGAATAATTATATCCCCATGTGTCAAGTAAATCAGCACCTATCTCAACTGCTTCTCTAGCTGATTTAGCTCTTTGAGCCATTAAGGTTCTCAATCCATAACCTATACCCCCATTCACTAGCTCAGGATTTTCCTCCTTTGATGCTCTACAGTTATTACTTACTATTGCTACCCCCCATTCATTTATATATCCATCACTAAATGAGGCACCACTTTCAGATCTTGTTTCTGACCAACCATATGCCCAGGTCTGTTCTACTTCGGGTATCTTAGCCTCACTATCCCCAAATTCAATGTATTCCCCAGGCTCATGTGTGTTTCGTTCAAACCAATAGGCAGGCATTACTAAACGACCACCATTATCCTCATTATGCCCCAATAATATATTGCCTGTAAGAGATGCATCTTTGCCAACTGCTATACTACTACAGTCAGCGAATACCGCCATAGATCCACTAAGAATTAAGATTATAACTAATGTGATAGAGATTAATCGTTTTTTCATATTGGTTCCCCCTTTTTTTTAGATGTAGACTCTACAACCTCTTGTATTCACCCCCATAAGCTCATATCTTCATTTTCTGAAAGCTATTGTAATTATGTTATTACTAAAATATATACAAGCTAACAATA
>CAZZCQ010000098.1:0-2868 GCA_964652285.1 uncultured Tissierella sp. | reverse complement strand
TATGACTTGTATATAAAAAATTCTTGAGAATAAAAAAGAAGCTACTTTATGTAGCTTGGGATATCGAAAAACGAGTTAATTATAATCTTTTGCTTCTCATTCAGAGGAACATAGCGATGAAGAATCTTATTAGTCAACTAATATTTCCTTCTCTATCTCTTTCCTTGCCCTTATCTTGTCTCCTTGAATATTATCTACAATTCTCTTTACTCTAGTTGGCTTGTCAGACAATATAATTATGCAATCTGCCAAATTGATTGCCTCTTCAACATCATGGGTCACCAAAATTGAAGTCTTATCTTCTTTATCATTTAGTTCCTTAAAGAAATCCATGACTATCTGTTTGTTATTCACATCCAGAGATTTAAATGGCTCATCCATCAACATAACATCCGAAGGATAGGCAAAGGATCTTAGGATGCTGATTCTTTGTCTCATTCCTCCACTCAATCTTCTAGGATAGTAATACTTGTACTCCTCTAGATTTACTAGCCTTAGATATTTATCAATATTGATCTCAATCTGGCCCTTATCCATTCTGCCTTCCAGGACAAAGCTAATATTGTCCTTAACATTTTTCCAATCAATCAGCCTATCCTCTTGAAAGACAAAGCTAATATCCTTGTTGTCAAAGCCTATTACTACTCCCCTATCACTATCTATTATTCCTGCAATAATATTTAAAAGGGTGGTTTTTCCACATCCAGAAGGACCCAGAATACAAGTAGTCTTATGCTCTGGAAAATCAATAGATAGATCATCTAAAACCAATAAATCCTCGAAGCTTTTATGTATGTTTTTTACTTGATATTTCAATTTATCACTTCCACTCGTTTATGCCTGATAAATTCCTAAGATATATTGTCATATACTCTAGTGCTTTAGAAATCATAAGTATAATTATTATCCATGCGAAGACTCCAGAAGTATTTAAATACATCTTTTCAAGCTGTAGATAACTCCCTATTGCATATTTGGGTTGGGATAAAGCCTCTCCTGCAATTACCATCTTAAGGTTTGTTCCTAATGCAGATACCAAAACCTGATTTAGACTAAAAAGAATTACTGGTATATATATATCCTTTATTATACGAGTCATATCAACTTTATATAATCTAGCCATTTCAATCATATCCCTATCCACATCTAGAATAGCATTGACAACTGTTTCGTAGAGAATTGGGAACACCATCAGAAACCCTACAAACATAGGCGCATAATCATGATCTAACCAAATAAGGGTTAGTATGATAATAGCCATAGTTGGTACAGATCTCAAAAAATTTAGTATAGGACTCATTAGATTGTAGACAAACTTGGAAATACTAGATAGTATCCCCGTTGTTATTGCTAAAAACAAAGAAATTAAGAAGCCTAATAGGCTTCTTAATAATGAATTGATAATGATACTAAGAAAATTAGGGTCTTTTATTATGCTTATTAGGCTAGTAAGAGTGCTTCCTATAGTAGGAAACATGGCCTCATTATCTATAGCCTCTGCCAATACAATCCACAGTCCTATTAATATGATTCTTGAAAGAACCGATAATCTCTTATCATTTAAAGTAGAATCCTTCATCTGGTATCTTTCCCCCTATAACCTGTGGTGCGTTTTCTAAGAGCATATTATAATATGTTTCATATGCTTCTCTTCCTTCTTGAATATTCAATGGCCCAATATTCATACGCTCTATACCATTTACTACCATATCCTTAGTCATTCCAATCTCCATGTCCTCTGCATATTGTCCTAATTCTTCAGGACTGTTCTTTGCCCATTTCTGACTGTCCACATATGCATCTATAAATTTGTCTACAAACTCTCTATTGTTTTCAATCAAATCGGATTTGATTATCAGGCTAGCTTGAGGATAGCCATTTTCAGCTCCAGTAATCTTACTCCATTCTTCATTAAAATCCAATATAATTCTAGCATCTGAATTTTTCATGAGTACATTTGTTGAAACTGGTTCTGAAAAAACCGCTAAGTTGGTTTTGCCACCCAAAAATGCTGGCCCTACTTCTGATGCTGCACTCAAATACTGTATGTTTACATCTTCATCCAAATCTATTCCATTCTGTGTGAGTACATAATTGAATACCAAATCCGGTGTAAGGTCCTTACCAAAAGAATATATTTCTTTACCTTTTAAATCATCAAAACTTTCCATACTCTCAGTACTTATCAAGTGTAAGGTTCCCCACACAGATGTACCTATTAGATTATAAGGGATATCCTTATTATATGCCTGAGCTGCTAAATTGGATGGAACAATCGCTATGTCTGCTTCCCCATTTATTACTTTAGATGCCAATAAATCCGGGGTGCTTAAAAACTCATATTCTATATCTATATTTTCATCTATAAGTGGCTTTTCCACAACCAGTTTAGCAACACTTAAAGCTGGACCTCCACCTGGAAAATACATTTTTACTGTCTGTGCTTCCACTTCTTGGTCTATTATAGTGTCATTGCATCCTACAGAAAATATCATCAACAAAGCTAGCAATAACACAAATGTCTTTTTCATTCTAAACATGCCTCCTAGTCTTCTACATATAAATCCCATCTATCTTGATTGGTGTGAAGTAATTTATGTGATCTATGGGATAATGGTTTCTCTAAAAAGTCCTCATAACATTTTGCTATTGATGGATTTTCATGAGAAAACCTGATGTCACTTATCTTATCTAATCCATAAAGTACTTGCCCTCGCTCATAAGCTAACTCTTCTCCATCATGGATTGGCTGTCCTCCACCACCAGCACAACCTCCTGGACAAGCCATAATTTCAACAAAATCATAAGCTACAGAGCCGTTTCGGATAGCTTCCATTAAATTTCTTGTGTTAGCTAATCCACTTGCTA
>CAZZCQ010000097.1:5407-5675 GCA_964652285.1 uncultured Tissierella sp. | reverse complement strand
CCTGCATAAGAATCTCATATCTCACTTCAATTAAAGATGATATCTCCCTATTATTAATAGATACAAAATAATAGGTTGGAAAGAACCTTGCAATCCTCAATACATTCTCTCCCAGATACTCTTGGGGAACCATTACACCAGATATAAAGGAGGTTCCCAAGGATAATACTGTGCTTAAACCAGTGATAAGGTATTTATTATTGGTTAAATTGTTTACTAAAAATACTAGACATAAGGCAGAGAAGGAAAATACAAAAGTATTCAATAC
>CAZZCQ010000097.1:0-5397 GCA_964652285.1 uncultured Tissierella sp. | reverse complement strand
TAACTTCCTCTCATTATTACAGAGCCTAAAATCAAGATAATTGTAATTATAATGGCTATTGACATCTGCCCTAGATATATCTCCCTATTGAAGTCTAAAAACCTTTTAGATGATACCTTCCTCCTATTTTCAACCTCCTTATTAGTAAAATCAGTCATTACAAATCCTATTACTGCTATATATATGGCTATGATAATATAGGCTACAAAATTATAATAGAATTTAAACCAATTATTAATAGCTTGATTGGCACCATTACCAGAATCTATGAAACTTACATTAGCTGACTTATCTAAGGCATTGATTACATTTGGAAGATCGAATTCTCCATCTTCATAGCTTGCATTGACAAAGGAAATATATTTATTCACCTGATTTTGGATTTGATAGGTTTCAACCTTTCTTTCATCCCTAAATATCTCTACAGAAGCTTCCTTAGCTATTACCTTTTCATCAAAGTCCTCTGGAATTATAATAATTGCATTAGCTGCCTGTAAAAATATCTGTTCCTTTATAAAATCTTCATCATCTTCCGTCTCTACAATCTTATTACCCTTTCCTAGATAATCAACTAGCCCCTTTGAAAAGTCACTGTGGCTTTTATTGATAACACCTATATTAAGACTAACTTCTTCAAAGTTGACCATTTTTTCTGAACTTGTTCCACCATAAATTATGGCAAATACTAAAAGCATAAGAGTATAGCCTAGGATGACACCCTTGTTTCTCAGTGCAATCTTCATAAAATACTTATATACTGTCATAGGTCTTCCTCCTTAAGAATCCATAGGATATTAAGTTTAGAGCTACTATATAGATAGCTAAAACTCCTAAGCCTAAATAAACATCTTTAGTAATCCCTAGCAAGTTTATCTTGTATAAATTATCTGTTATTAGTGAAATAGGATTTATTTTCCCTAATATAGGAATCTTCTCATCCAGTAAAATCTTAATATCCACAGACATCATTCCTGATAAAAAGGACAAGAATAAGGTGACTGCAACTGCCATTAAACTTTTCACATTAGTTGATTTTTTATTAGAGGCTCCAATCACCATACCCAATGATAAACCAAATAGATTACCTAATAAAATAAACAAGATACTATATTTGAGCTCTGTAAATAGGTTGAGTTTGAGAACAAAATTTATAAATAATAGGAGTAGAGTATTGGATATTAAATTTATTATAAAGCCACTTGCTAATCCAGATATGATGAAATCACTTTTCTTCAATGGAGCCATATTAATTCTCTTTCCTATCTCCGATAAATTTGCCTGTATCAAGCTAACAGTATCTATACCCATAAAGACACCATAGGTGGAGACCATGGCAATTAGTGTGTAGAATATAATCACTACTGCATCTGCCTCCTGATTTTTACTTATGGTGTAATCCACCATCATATCCACTTGGTCAATGGAAACATTTAAGTGACCTACTTGGATGATCTGATCTAGTATCTGCTTGATTATAGTTTGATTTAAGCCAGATTCATTTACACTTAAGTTTAAATCATTATCAATATATCCATCAATCTCACCATCTACTAGTTTTTCAGTGGCCTCTCCTTCAGACATCTCATGAATATTTATTATATCAATTTCTTCAAAAATACTTATAAAGTAATTATCAGGACTAAGACCTATATCTATAGGCTCAAACTCTTGGTTCATTATTCCATTAAAGGATGCATAGAAAAATATTGCCATCAATAATGGATATAATATGCTCCAAAAGAAGGAGGTTTTATCCCTAAAGGTAGACTTACCTAGATATATACAATTTCTAATCAATCTATTCATATCAATCCCTAAGCTCCTTCCCAGTCAATTCCAAGTATACATCATTAAGGGTTGGTAATTGGCTATATAGTTTAGTATAGGTTAGCTTCTTATCCTTGATGAAGTCCAATAGATTAGATAGGTTGTTAATTCCATTTTCAAACTTGATTATATAGCCATCTTCTCTTTTTATTAAATCTATTACATGTGGTAATCTCCCCATCTCTTCTACCATCTTCTCATCTATCTCTGAAAAACCTACTACAATCTTCTCTGTTGTTGTAATCATGGATTTTAATTCCTCATTGGTCCCTGAAACCAAGCTTTTACCCTTATCCATTATGATTATCCTATCACATATCAACTCTGCTTCCTCTAGATAGTGAGTGGTATATACAATGGTGCTGCCTTCCCTGTTAAGCCTTTTTATACCGTCTAAAATGAAATTTCTACTTTGGGCATCTACTGCAACTGTTGGTTCATCTAAGAATATGAGTCTTGGTTTATGAACTATACCACAGGCTATATTCAATCTCCTTTTTAATCCACCACTCAAATTCTTAGGGTAGAACTTGACATAATCCTTTAAGTCAACAAAATCAATAGCTTCATCCACATATTTCTCTCTAGTTTCCTTATCATCTATATATAGGCCACAGAAATAGTCTATATTTTCCCTAACAGTAAGATTGTCAAATACTGAAACCTCTTGTGGCACTATACCTATCTGCTTCTTAATTTCGTAGGAAGAGGCATCCATCTTCTGACCAAATATCTCTATTTCTCCCTTATCATAGTTTAATAATGAAAGCATACAGTTGATAGCTGTGGTCTTACCACTACCATTAGGACCTAGAAGTCCAAGTATCTCTCCCTCCCTTAGGTCCATATTGAAATGATCTAAAGCTATCAAATCCTTATATCTTTTTACTAAATTAGTCACCTTTACTACCATCTATATCCCTTCCCTTCTTATCTTACAATTATTATATGTCTTATGAAATTTGCTTACTAGTGAATACAATCACAAGATGATATGACAAATGTCATATTATATTGTATTTATCAAACATAATTAGTATAATTTTGCTAATAGGTGTATTTTAGAAAGGAGTTCCTTATGAGAAGATTTATAGAAAAATCCATAATAATATGTCTTTGCCTATTTAACACTTACCAGCTCATACCTGACTCTAATCTAGTATTATATTTTCTCATAAGTATAATCATCTCTTTTTCTTTAGATTTAGTACAAAATAAAAGGATAAGATATTTATTAAGCTTCATATTTATTGGGCTATGTATTTATGATAGTTCCTATGTGTATTACCTGCCTCTGATACTATATAATCTATATTTGGATCTTGGCCCCTATTCCCTATTTTTGTCCCCCTTGTTTTTAATAAATTTCTCATTGTTAGGTATCTTTACATCAATAACTTCAGTATACTTGTCCATAAGCTCACATAGATATAATTTATTGATTGAGCAAAATAAGATTGTCCGAGATGAATTAAAAGAAGATACCATATATTTAAAAAGATATAATGAACAGCTTAAAATCGATAAAGAGAAGAATATTCATATAGCAGTACTTACAGAAAGAAACAGAATAGCAAGAGAGCTTCATGATTCTATTGGCCACACGCTGAGTTCTAGTATTCTACAAGTTGAAGCTTTGAAGCTTTCATCTAAGCCAGGGACAATTGAAGGTCTAAGTCAACTACAAGATAGTTTAAATAACGGAATGGATGATATAAGAGATTCTATTCATAATCTACATAGGGAATCCTTTGACTTAAAGCATAGAATTGATAATCTTTTAAAAGACATACATAATATAGATGTGGAACTTAACTATCGGATGGAGGATAATCTACCTTACGAGCTTATGTATGATATTTTCTCAATAATTAAAGAGGCTACCACAAATTGCTTAAAACATTCAAATGCAAATTTACTTAAGATAAGTCTGGTCAATCAACCTAAATTTTATACAATCATCATTAAGGATAATGGTAGTAATTATCAAAAAAATGATTCTATATCTGATGATGGTATAGGACTTATCTCTATGAAGGAAATAGCTGAAAAATATAAGGGCTTTTTGAATTATGGTTATGATAAGGGTTTTAAAATACATATAACCCTAATGAAAGGATGATATAAATGAAGGTCATAATTGTTGATGATGATTATCTAGTAGTTAATTCATTAAAGACCATCTTGAGCGCCAATTGTATAGAAGTCTTAGGAGAAGGTTATGATGGTGAAGAAGCTATAAAACTTTATCAAGAACATAGACCTGATTTGATTTTAATGGATATAAGAATGGAAAAGATGAGCGGTATAGAAGCTACTAAAAAGATTCTAGGTCTAGATCCTGATGCCAAGATACTTTTAATTACAACCTTCCAAGATGATGAGTATATCTCTGCAGCCCTTTCACTAGGCTGTAAAGGATATATATTGAAACAAAATATTAAAGGCATTATTCCTGCAATCAATGCTGTATACTCAGGAAACCTAGTCTATGATTCAAAGATTGTATCTAGTATACAAATACCTTCAAAGAAAAAGTTTGATGCAGATTTAACCGATAGAGAGTTGGATATTCTCTTATTGGTTGCTGAAGGATTAAATAACAGAGAAATTTCAGAAAGGCTTTATTTGAGTGAAGGTACTGTAAGAAACTATATCTCTAATATGCTGGAAAAGCTATCCCTAAGAGATAGGACTCAGTTGGCAATATATTATTATAAATTATAGGGATAGATAGAGAATTTTGGACAGACACATAGGTCTGTCCCTACAGAATATGATATTTTAGACATCGTAGGGGTTGACCTGCGTGTCAATCCGTTTTTTTCAAATATAGAAGGAGCTTGAAGATATCTTCAAGCTCCTTCTATATTTGGCGCACTCGAGAGGAGTCGAACCTCCGGCCTACGCCTTAGGAGGGCGTCGCTCTATCCTGCTGAGCTACGAGTGCATATTACCCATTAATTTTATAGTATTTATAGCCAAAAGTCAATCTAAGGAATGTTCAATTTTTATTGTCACCTATTTTGGTGAAATTTATATAATGTATTAAGATGTATTATATTAAAATTTGGAGGGATTTACATGGGTGAATACAAGAAAGGCTGTAATACAGATAGTAGTCTACTATTTTTCTTCTTGCTATTAGCATTGATATTCTGTGGTGATGATTTTGGAGGATTTGGTTGTAGAAAGTAGAATTCTTTACATGTAAGTTAAACTATAATCAAAAAACACTTGTAAACTCGTGAGTTTACAAGTGTTTTATCTTATCTGAATTCCTTATTATACAGCTATTTCTTTCTTTACCCTATTTTTTTGAAGTATATAAACTATAACCAACACTGCTAAACCAATAGCATCTGTCCAAAGTTGCGGGTCTAATAATCCAATTGCTGCTACTCCTAGTATAAGTCTTTCATACCATTTAGAGTAGGTAACCAGATACCCTTCTAGAGCGGAACCTAAGCAGGTCATACCTATAAGTGCTGTCGCTATCAATGGCAAAGCTCTATATACTGGTAAAAATGTGATGGTAGAATCAACTATACTCTCAATAAGTATCAATTC
>CAZZCQ010000096.1:5392-5699 GCA_964652285.1 uncultured Tissierella sp. | reverse complement strand
TTTAAATCTCATGGTAATATCTATAGGTGGTTATTTTGTATATAAAGAGATAATAAATATTGGTGATTTATTTGCATATACATTATATGTAAACTTCTTTATGCAACCTATTAGAAGATTGACAAACATTATGCAACAAATCCAAGATGGTGCTACAGGGTTTGAAAGATTCTTAGAGATAATGAGTATAGAACCTGATATAGTTGACAAAGAAGAAGCAGTAAGTTTGGATGATGTAAAAGGACATATAGAATTTGAAGATGTAACTTTTTCTTATAACGATGGAGAGGAAAATGTATTATCCAAT